>JASHRE010000023.1 GCA_030037515.1 Candidatus Sulfotelmatobacter sp. | reverse complement strand
GCTGGATGATGCGAAACGAGTCGCCGATGGAATGAGCGCTGGTGGTGCAGGCGGTTGCCGTGGCTTCGTTCGGTCCTTTGGCGCCGTAGCGCATCGAGACCTGCCCCGCGGCAAGATTGATGATCGCCGAAGGAATAAAAAAAGGAGAGATCTTGCGCGGTCCGCCTTCAATCAGAGCGGAGTGTTCGCGCTCGATGATGTCAAATCCCCCAATGCCGCTCCCGATGTGCACGCCTACGCGCTCGTCGTTTTCCGGAGTGATCTTTAGTCCCGATTCTTTCAACGCTTCATCCGAAGCGGCGATGGCGAGATGAATGAAGCGCGCCATTTTCTTGACTTCTTTTTTTTCAATGTAGTTCAGCGGATCGAAGTTCTTGACTTCGGCGGCGATCTGGCAGGCAAAATTCGAAATGTCGAAGCCGGTGATGCGCTTCACGCCCGATTGCCCGGCCAGCAGCGCTTTCCAGACTTTTTCGGTGGAATTGCCCACGCCGCAGATCAGGCCGAGGCCTGTGACTACGACCCTACGCGTCAATTCAGGCCTCCGTCTCTTCTGCGTTTCCGGATGTAGTCAATGGCTTCTTGCACAGTTGGAAAGCTGCGAATTTTTCTCTCGTCCTCCGGGGGAACATAGTTGCCTAGAACCTCCCCGATCGCCACAATCAGCTCGACGCGATCGAGCGAGCTTCCATTGAGGTGTTCGAGAAAATCCTGTTCCAAACTATTTTCCCGCCTTGGCGTGCTTGCCGATATAGTCGATGGCGTCCTGGACGGTGCGGATCTTTTCGGCGTCCTCGTCAGGAATTTCGATGTCGAAGGCCTCTTCGAACGCCATCACCAGCTCGACAGTATCGAGCGAGTCCGCGCCCAAATCGTCGACGAACGACGCGCTCGATGTTACTTCACCCTCATCGACTCCCAACTGCTCCACAATAATTTGTTTCACTTTTTCGTCTACGGCTGCCATGTGTCTCCTCGCTTGGCTGATTTAGATTTGTATTCGGTAATCCGGTTGCGCATTCCCGCGGCTAGTTCGATCTCGTCACGCAGACTTCTGCCGAACGCCAGGTCCGGTGTTCCCTGCGTACCGCAAAGCACAGAAAGAGGCGAACGTGTAGTGTAATCGTCCCTCCGAATCAGTGTAAAGGAAAGGGTCCGCCAGGTCAGGCAAAACTCAAGTCGGTATGGGCTCCGACCGGAATCCTAAAAGGTTCCTGCTCACGAGGTCAAACCGCAGGCGAGATTATGATGGTGCTTGCTCGAAAGAGGATCCCATGCGCGCAGTAGTCCAGCGAGTGAGCCGGGCCAAAGTAACGGTGAATGGGTCTACGGCAGGCGAGATTGGACTTGGCCTGCTCGTTCTGCTGGGCGTCGGACGCGACGACACAGACGCGGACGCCACTTATCTCGCCGACAAGTTTTCCGGCTTGCGGATTTTCGAAGATGAAGACGGCAAAATGAACCGCAATGTGGTTGATGTCGGCGGCAGCGTGCTCGCCGTTTCCCAGTTCACGTTGTACGGAGATGTTCGGAGGGGCAAGCGCCCATCCTTTGATGCAGCAGCTCCACCACCATCGGCGCGGCGGCTTTACGAATTCTTCGTCGAGCAGATTCGAGCCGCCGGCCTGCGTTGCGAAACCGGACGCTTTCAGGAAACGATGCAGGTGGAGTTGGTCAACGATGGTCCGGTCACGATTCTGCTGGATTCGAAGAAACAATTCTGAGGGTTACGCCGGACGCGAAAATCCGCTCATTGCGTTTGCAGAATGACATCGGCAGCGCGGGCGGCCTCGACCGCAGGCCGGACATCGTGCGTGCGGATGATGTGTGCGCCGTTGAGGATCAGAGCAACCTCCGCAGCCAACGTGCCATAAAGGCGCGCTTCTAGCGGCGCATCTTTGCCTTCGTGGGCGAGCATCCGTCCTATGAAGGATTTGCGGGAAACGCCCGCCAGCAGTGGAAATCCAAGCTTGCTGAATTCCGCGAAGTGAGCAAGCAGCGGATAGTTTTCATCGAAGCTCTTTCCGAAGCCGAAGCCGGCATCGAGAACGATCCGGTCGTGGCCCACTCCGGCATTAACCGCAGTCTGGGACCGTCCCCTCAATTCGTCCGCAACCAGCGTCACCACGTCGTCGGGACGAGACAGACCGCGCCATTCGTGGGGGCGCCCGCGCGTGTGCATGAGAACTGCGCCGCATTTTGAGTTGGCGAGCGTTGCCATCATTTCCGAGTCCCAGCGAAAACCGCTGACGTCGTTGACAATCTCCGCCCCGGCATCTACGGCGGCCATGGCCACGGCAGATTTGTAGGTATCGACGGATACGACCGCCTGTGGAATCCTTGCCTTCAATTCCGAAATGACCGGAACCACGCGCTGAATTTCTTCCTCCGCGGTGACCACGGGCCTGGTGGTTGGGCTGCGCGCATATTGCTCGTTCGCTGGAGAAACTCGCGCCCCCGGTCGCGTCGATTCGCCGCCAATGTCAACGATGTCGGCGCCTTCCTCAAGCAGGTGGCTCGCCTGCGCAAGCGCCTTCTCCCGATCGAAATACAAACCGCCGTCGGAGAAAGAATCAGGCGTCACATTTAACACGCCCATGACAAGCGTGCGCCTGCCGAGTTCCAGGCTGCGTGCGCCCAGATTCCATTGGAAGACCGATCGCATGCAGGGAAATTCTAACCAAATCCCGCGGTCTTTCGATCACCCACCTGGTCATGAGATGGCGATGGTGATCCTTGAAGCCAAGCCGCCGATAAAGCTTGATCGCACGATTGCGCGATTGACTTTCAAGTGGACGCCGCTCACGCTTAGCCCGGATGTCCCACAGAGGGTGGGGGAAACGCCTTTGGTGAGAAGTCCGGGATAGTGCTTTTGCCTGCTGCAGGAAGAAATCAAGAGCCTGACTTCCCATGCCGCGCCCGGGGTAAGCGCGGCGTACGAACAACTCGTCGACCCACGCTCCGCGGCCCCGATACTTGAGGCTGAAATCGAAGGCCATATCCGTGTAGCCAATGCTCTCGCCTTCGTCGCACGTTATCCAGATGTATCCAAGTGAAGGCTCGCGCTAAGAGTTCCGGGATCGCTCTTGCGGCTGTCGCATCCTCGAAGGGCACCGACCGCGGATCCTCTCGCTGCAGCTCTTTGCTCGTGATCGGCGGCCAGGGCAAGTCCGCGTGGTGAGCAGAGCGAAAACTCATGGCCATGGCAGCATAAGGTTGTCGCGCACGTGCTTTGAGGTCACCTGCGGCGGGCTGCGGCTTTGCGTGCACGAAAGGTGTGGTCGGCGACGGGTCCGGTGCCGCTCGGAGGCTTGCGCAAACCCTCAACCAGCTCCTTCAGCACCGTGGCATTATTCTGGCTTTGGTTTTTCGACGCGAACAGCAGCGTTACGCGCTTCCGTTTGTGTGCGAGCTGATAGATCTTTTCCAGTGCCGAATGAGCTTGTGGCTGCGCGAGTTCTTTAAGATATTTTGCCCGGAAGGCTGCCCACTGAGACGGCCGGGCGTGATACCAGCGGCGCAGTTCATCCGATGGAGCCAGGTCCCGGAGCCATTCGTCCACTCGGGCACGCTCCTTGCTGAGAGCACGCGGCCACAGCCGATCGACGAGCACGCGCACGCCATCGGTCGCGGCAGGCACATCGTATACTCGCTTGATCTCAACTGTCATAGAAGACGGAGCTTTCTTCTATTATTGTAAAGCCGCGTCAGATTGGCTGCATGGCGCAAACGGCGGATCGAGGGCAACAATGTCCGCGCACACAATTTGAAGTGTGCGCTTTTTCCGAGGGGAGAAAGTTTGTCCAACAATGACTGTGGCTATGAGCGGATGTGTTGGACGCTCATCGTTTTGGCAGCCCTGGCGCTGTCAGTCGCGCCCGGTTGCAATGTGGAGAGGCGAAAATCCGATGCGGAATTGGGGTTGAATCCGCAGCAAGCCGCTGGGCGGAAGATTTATGATCACGATTGCGATCGTTGTCACGAGCCCTACTCGACCAAGGGCAAGAAAGGCCCGGGGCTGAAGGGAATGTTTCGAAACAAATATCTGCGGCTAAGCGGCCTGCCGGCCAACGACGAGCGCGTGAGCGACATTATTCGCTTAGGGCGCAATGAAATGCCGGCGTTCAGTCAGACACTGAGCCAGCGGCAAATTGAGGATCTGATGGCATATTTACACACACTGTAAGAACTCCGGATCTTGGAGGAAAAGAACACCGCCGGCGCATGCTATGACGACCACGCCAAAACTCGAACTGTTCCGCGAGTTGCCGTCTGTCGATGAGGTGATGCGGAAGCCCGCGCTGGCGGCATTGCTTGAGGAACACGGAGCGGTCGTGGTGACCGACGCCGCCAGGACCGTGCTCGGGCGGCTGCGTGCCGAGATCGCTTCCGCTCTGCTCGATTCTGCGTCGCTCCGACTGGCGCTGGACGGTATGAGCCGCGCTATCGAAGAACATCTGCGGCTCGAAGTGGCCTATTCGCTGCGGCCGGTAATCAACGCCACCGGCGTCATTCTGCATACGAATCTGGGACGCGCCCCCCTCGCCCAGTCTGCGCTTCGGCACGCTGCAGAAGCGTCCGGCGGATATTCGAATCTCGAGTTCCAGATCGCCGCCGGCGAACGGGGAAAGCGCGACATCCATGTGCAGCGATTGCTCCAGAAGTTGCTGGATGAATCTGCCAAGGACCGCGAGATCTCGACGATCGTTGTCAACAACAATGCCGCGGCGGTGCTGCTGGCTTTGAATTCGCTGGCCGAAGGCGCAGAAGTCATTGTGTCGCGCGGCGAGTTGGTCGAGATTGGCGGATCGTTTCGCATTCCCGACGTAATGGCGAAGTCGGGAGCGCTTTTGCGCGAAGTGGGGACGACGAACCGCACAAGGATTCTCGATTACGAAAACGCCATCAACGAACGCACGCGGCTGCTGTTGCGCGTGCACAGGTCGAATTTTGAAATCAGTGGTTTCACCGAGCAGCCCTCGATTTCCGAATTGAGCGATCTGGCACGACGCCGTGGGTTGCCTCTGATGGAAGACCTGGGAAGCGGAGCCTTGGTCAACCTGGAAAATTTTGGCCTTCGTGGCGAGCCCAACGTTCTCGACAGCCTTCGCGCAGGAATCGACGTGGTGACCTACAGTGGCGACAAGCTTCTTGGCGGCCCGCAGGCCGGATTGATTAGCGGGCGGGGGGACCTGGTGTCGCGCATGCGGTCGAATTCTCTGTTCCGCGCGCTGCGCGTCGACAAGCTCACGTATGCCGCGTTGGAGGCCACGCTGCTGGCCTATGTAAAGCGCGACTACGATGCCATTCCGGTGCTGGGAATGATGCAGCGTAGCGCAGAGGAAATGGGCAAGCGCGCGCAGGAAATCACAAAACAGCTCATTCTGCCCAAGTTGAAAACCGAAATTGTCGCGGGCGAGTCTGTCATCGGCGGCGGAGCAGCGCCCTCTTCTGTTCTACCAACGCGCTTACTCGCTGTCACGTGCCAAGACTTGAGTGCCGACGAATTGGCCGCGCGGCTTCGCACGTCTGATCCGCCCGTAATTGCGCGCGTCGAAGAGGGGCGCGTTTTGCTGGACTTGCGAACGGTCTTTCCCGAGCAGGATGCAATGATTCTCCGAGCGCTCCGGCAGATCGCCGTTTAGCTCCTGGCGCCCGTCATTCCGACTTCAATTCATCGAATAGCGCCTTTTCCATCTGGCGAGCGTGGTCCGCGGTGAGTTTTTTCCCGCCCGAGGTCAAATAAAACGTGTCGATCGCCATCTGTCCTTCGGTATCGATCAGAGCGATTTCGATGTTGCACTTCTGATCCGACAGGCAAGAGGCAATCCGGTGCAGCAGTCGCGGACGATCCTGCGTGATAACCTGCGCCAGCGTCGTCGTCTCTGAGCATTCGTGGTCAAATTCGATCTTGGTCTCAACTTTGACTTTCGCGATGGCGCCTTTGTCGGCCCGTTGCCGGTCGCGCAGCATTTTTTCGAGATCCGCCTCGCCAAGCAGCACGCTCATCACGCTGTTGCGGAAGCGCGCCCACTCGGAAAGATTCAACTCCAGCGTGCGAAAACGATCGGTAAAATGCAGCGTATCAACGACGGTTCCTGCCCGATTCGAAAATGCGTTCGCCTTCACGATGTTCATGCCCCAGGCGGCGAGCACTCCGGCAAGCGTCGCAAACAGGAACGGGCGGTCCTTCGTGACCAGAGTGAGCTCATACCAGTGGCGCCCGCGCTTGAGTTCCACCTGCACAGGATCGCGCGCCAACTCTTCGGCCATCTGCACATGCCGCATGATTTCCTCGGCTGTGTGCACAAGCAGATAACGCTGCGGAAATCCTTCCAGAAAATTCTTGAGCCTTGTTTTGGCAAAGGGCGCGAGCAAACGCAACCGCGCCAGCTTTTCATCGTTGATATCGGCATGCACGCGCTGATCGGCGCTGCGGTTTAAATGATTTTCAGCCGCGATGTAAAGCTGCCAGACATTTTCGGCCTTCCACGGAGTCAGCGCTTCTGGATTCACGGCCTTGACGTCCGCGTAGGTCAGCAGGCAGAGCATTTTCAGACGCTCGGGCGTGCCCATTTTTTCCGCGAAGGCGGCCACGGTGGCGGGATCGAAAATATCGCGACGTAGCGCTGCCGACATCTCCAGGTGATTCCCGATCAGAAACAAAACCTCCGCGCGCTCTTTGGGATCGACATCCAGCCGGTCCATTGCACGATTCGCGATATGGAGGCTGGATTCCACGTGATTGCCGTTCGGCTCGCCTTTGCCGGTGTCGTGCAGCAACAGCGCCAGATACAACAGTTCGGGATCTTCCAGTTCGCTGAGCAGTTCGCCGTAGCGCTTGTCCCACTCCGACTGTGACGGCTTGAGGCGGTGCAGACTTTCGATTGCCAGGAAAGAGTGCTCATCGACGGTGAAGCGGTGGTAGAAATCGCGCACCACGAGCGAGTCAATCAGCTTCAGCTCCGGCAAAAGAAGGGTGAGGAGCCGCAACGAATGCATGGCGCGCAATGCGTCAGCGGCGTAAGGCTGCAGGAGCGTTTCCTGCAAGTAAAGCCACAACTCGGCACCCCGCGGCGGAGTCGCAGCGAGCGCGGGCAGCGCCTGTTCGATGCGCATTTCCGTCGTGGCACTGAGTTTGAGTCCGTGATGCGCCATGAAATGAAACAAGCGCAACAGGACTTCCGGATCCTGCAGTGCTGAAGGCTGCTGCAGGAAAATCAGGCCATCGACAACCGAAAAGTCTGAGGTCGAGAGCCGCGAACGCCAACTCTGTACCTGACGGTACAAGGCGGACCAGGCTTCGGGAATCTCCTCGAGCAGCTGCGTGACTGCGCGCTGTACGGTACGGGCGTGGCTGAAGTAAATCCGCATCCAGTCGGCGGCTGAAAGTTGCTCGGCATCGGGCGCGCCGATTTTCAGAGCAGCAGCTTCGTCCTGGGCTTCCCAGCTGAGCGTGTTTTCATCCCGTCCGTGACGGAAGTGCAGGAAGCAGCGAGCCGACATAAGAAATTCCAGCGCCGACGCCAGCTGCTTGCGCAGCGGTGCTCGCAGCGGACTGCCTTCCGGCCAGTCGTGTAGTTTGTCGATGGCGGAGATCAGGGCCAGCCAGCAGGCTACGTTGTAATCTCGGAGTCCGCCCGGCGCCTCTTTCAGGTTTGGCTCGAGATGATACAGCGTTAGCCCATGCTTGGCGTGGCGCTCGCGGGTGACTTCCGCAAGCCCCGGCACCAGCGCTTTCGACTCGCGCATAACCAGCTTGGGAATCAGCTTGTCGCGAAGACGGCGGAACAGATCGCGATCCCCGGCGAGATAACGGCAGTCGAGCAGGGAGATGGTGAATTCGGTGTTGTTCGGATCGTAGCGTTCGCACTCTGATAGCGTGCGTGACGCAGGACTGAGCTTGAGTCGGAGATCCCACAATTCCTGCGAAAAGCGCCGCACTGGATCCTTGAAGGCCTGTTCCGTTTCACGGTCGGAAAAAAGGAAGAGCAAGTCGATATCGGAATAGGGGAACAGCCAGCCGCGCCCGAAACCTCCGGTTGCGACGAGCGCGAAATTGGCGGGATGCTCCAGCGCAGATTGGCTTCCCGCAGAGTCGTCGCCGGATATGAATTCGCGCCAAAGCTTGTGGAGGATTTCTTCAATCAGGCGGGTCCGCTGCTGGACCGCCGCTTGCCCGTCGCTCTTGGCTTCGAACTCGCGCCGGATGCGCGCCGATTGCTCGTTGAGGGAGTCCCGGAGTTCGCTGAGAAATGAGGATGCCGCTGTCATGGAAATAAGCTCACTCGGCAACTCCGGCAATCCCACGAAACATCTTCAGCTGATTTTCCACTCCGGCAGAGCTGGCCCGAAGCGCATCACTCCTGTCGCCATTCTTGCACGCGGGGGATCGTACGCGTTTTTGCAACCGCTCCTGGAATCACAATGCTCCCTCGCCGCGCTCGTCATTGCGAATGCGAATCGCTTCGTCGATCCGCGAGAGAAAAATCTTGCCGTCACCGATCTTGCCGGTGCGCGCGGCCCCAAGGATCGCGTTGACCGCCTTGTCGACGAGGCTGTCGGCCAGCACC
>JASHRE010000246.1 GCA_030037515.1 Candidatus Sulfotelmatobacter sp. | reverse complement strand
CTGGCTCCTTGGGGTTGAGTTCGGCCAGGCAGCGCCGGAGGACTTCGCGGGTGGGATCGATTTCGCGGCGTTTGCGCTGCTCGATGACGAGGCGAAACATCTCCCAGACATCTTTCATGGATTCGTAGTGCTCGCGGCGGTCGCCGAGGACGTGGACGGCGCGGACGATGCCCCAGGTCTCGAGTTCGCGGATGGAGGTACTGACGTTGGAGCGGGCGACCGAGAGGGTTTCGGCAATTTCTTCGGCCGGGAGGGCGCGGCGCGAGAGATAGAGCAAGGCGTGGATCTGGGCGACGGTGCGGTTGATGCCCCAGCGGGTGCCCATCTCACCCCAGTGCAGGATGTATTCTTTTTGGACGGCAGTAAGTTCAGGCATATCGATTAATTCTGTATAAACTGAATGTACAGAACGTTTGGCCTCACGTCAAGGGTCTCTCGCGACCACTTGGGGGAGGAACGGCGGCTCCGGAGGAACGAGTCCACCGAGCCGGGCATGACAGCTGTGGCTCGGCCCTGCAAGCCTTCCGGTGCGTCTCCACCCTCATCTTCCCTCCCTGCATCAGCTTTCGCTCTTGCGCCGGCGCAACAATCCGATCACGCAACTGGCCAATCGTCTCTGCGCCGATCGCCTGCCCCAGACGAACTAGTGTCTTCGCATCCGGCAGCTTCTCGGTGCCGATGCGGCAGAAGCTGCGATCGACCACGTTCGCCCGCACTTCGCGCTCGAGCACTTCATAGCTCCAGTTTACGCACGTGCTTGAGAATGAGCCCACGCAGTGCCAGCTTGGCGGGCGTCTGCTGCCGTCCACGCGTCCGGCTCTGCCGATGCCGTTTGCCTTGCGCCTCGTACACGGCATCGAGCAACTCCTCGTCCTCCAACAATTCGTCGACCACCTGCATCCACGGTTCCCACAACTCGGCGACCTGTTCGGCAAACCAACCCTCCCGACACGATTGGCTGCGGGTGCCGGAGATCAAAGCTACAGCCACTTCTAGCACGGGAGCCGCGATCTGTCCCTGCGAATTCCTGCTCTGGAGTGCTCACTTTTGTACCGAAAAGTAGCTAAATTGGATGGGCTTAGGGATTGTTGTGATCGGACGGTTTGCGCTCAGCGGCTGAAGCCGCCTGTTTTGCAGCTCCTGCAATCGCAGTGCTGAAAAGGGCTGCGCCACCCAAAACCGGATCTGAGTAAACGCAAGCAGCTCTAGCGATAGGCGGAAGCCGGAAGGCCGGTGATGCGGATTCCGGCCAAGGACTTGTGGCGGAAATTCAGGCCGATGAGGAGAGCTGTGATCTGCTCGACGATGCGGGCGTTTTCGAGCCTGCCGCCGTCAATGGGGCGCACCCCTGGAATCTTCGAGGCGAGCTCGCGAGTAAGTTGTGCGGCATCGGGATCGTCGCTGCAAACGATGACATCGCAGTCGAGTGGATCGTCGCCTCCCATGAGATCGGCGGAAAGATTATGAAATGCCGCGACCACACTGACTTCATCGGGGACCAGTTCGGCAGCCTGCTGCGCCGCGGAACCTTGCCAGATGCCGAGAGTGCGTGAAGCGCGTCCGCCGACCGAGGTGGCGAGTGGAACGGTGGCGTCGATGAGAATGCTGCCATCGGTCATGGCGGGCTTGAGTTTTTTCAGCAGCGAAGCCTGGCCTTCGAAGGGAACGGTGAACATCAGAATGTCGGCGACGGCACAGGCAGCGCTGTTTTCCATCCCGGAAACCTTGGCGAACGGGCCGATTCGTTGTTGGAGCGCAGCAGCGGCTTTTCTGGCGCGCTCTGCGTCGCGCGAGCCGATGATGATGGTTTCGCCGGCTCGCGCCCAGCGCAAGGCAAGTCCCATGCCCGCGGGACCGGTGCCGCCGATGATCGCGATCGGACGAACGGGAGTACTCACGCGAATTCCGCCTCAAACGAACGTTCGATGGAGAATTCTTCCGGATGCAATGGAGCCTGGATGTTGATGCGCGAATAAGTGGTGTTGCGCTCGGCAGGGATGCGTCCGATTTCAACGATGAGCGCCCGAAAATCTTCGGGGCTGGTGTACTGGCCGGCGGTGGCTCCGGCTTCGCGGGAAATATTTTCTTCCATCAAGGTGCCGCCATAATCGTTGGCTCCGGCGTGTAGGCAGAGTTGCGAAAGCCGCCGATTCAGCTTCACCCATGAAACTTGAATGTTATTGATGGAACCCGCGAGGAGGATTCGCGCCAGCGCGTGCACTTTGAGATGCTCGGCAAGCGTCGGGCCAGAACGCGCGAGTCCCTGATGAAAGAGCAAAGTGTTCTGATGGACGAAGCCGAGCGGAACAAATTCGGTAAAGCCCCCCGTTTCGGATTGAATGTCGCGCAGAAGGCGCATTTGACGCACCCAGTGGGCGGGAGTCTCGGCGTGGCCGTACATCATGGTTGAAGTGGAGCGGATGCCGCAGCCGTGCGCGGTGCGAATGACGTCGATCCATTGCGCGGTGGAGAGCTTGTTGGCGGAAAGGACGTGGCGAATTTCGTCGTCGAGAATTTCTGCAGCCGTGCCGGGCAGAGTGCCGAGACCATTGTCGCGGAGCATCGAGAGATAATCGGCGAGCGCCATGCCCGTGAGTTCGACACCGTAGACAATTTCCATGGGCGAGAAGGCGTGAATGTGCATGCCGGGAACGGCAGTTTTGACGGCGCGCAAAATGTCGCGGTAATAAAATTTGGGCAGCTCGCGCGGCAGACCGCCCTGGATACAGACTTCGCGCGCGCCCAGTTGCCAGGCTTGGCGCGCTTTCTCGGCGACTTCGTCGAGGCCGAGATAGTACGCGTCCGACTCGCGAGGACCGCGGCTGAAGGCGCAAAATTTGCATCCGACAAAACAGATGTTGGTGAAGTTGATGTTGCGATTGACGACGTAGGTGACGATGTTGCCGACGAGCTCCTCGCGAACAATGTTGGCCGCCACGAGCAAGCCGAGCAGGTCAGCGCCTTCGCAGTTGGCGAGTGCGTGGGCCTGATCGAGCGATAGGTCGGCGCCATTCTGTGTTTCGACAACATTTTCGAGCAAGGAACGTATCGCGGGAGTCAGGCGCGAAGCGATCCGCCGCCATTCGAGCGAAGGAAAACTTTCGAGTTCCGACGGAGTCAGCGGACGAACCATAACATCTCCGTAACGTGCATTTGCAGCAACTTTGCACGCGTTAATCAGCGCCAGCCGCCGCAGCTACAGTGTAGCGAATCTAGCGAAATAAGTCTGTTTGGGGAGGACGAAGCAATTCGCCGACGGTGCCTGCGCCGACGTCATAGTGAAATCCGCGAATGATGCAGGCCGGAGCGCGGTTTAATTTCCCGCAGACGAGGCCCGCAGCACAGGCGAGTTCGTCGGCGATGGCTTCGACGCTGGCTCTCAGTTTGTATCCGTACGGGTCGCGACGAGCGCGATAATCGCGCAGCGGTTTCAGACCTGCGATGCCGATGGCGAATTCGGTTAAGCCTTCGCGCCAGGGGCGTCCGAAGCTGTCGGTAATGATGACGGGGACGCTGAGGCCGGTGGCTTTTCTCAGTTCGCGTCGAATCTTGGCGGCGGAGAGGTCGGGATCTTGAGGAAGCAGGACGGCGTGGCGGCCGCCGTCGACGTTTGAGACGTCGATGCCGCTGTTGGCGCAGATAAATCCATGCTGCGTTTCGGTGATGAGCACGCCGTTCCTGCGGCGGATGACGGCACGGCTCTCGCGCAGCGCGAGTTCGATGACGCGGGCGTCGAGTTTGTATTCCTCGGCCCAAGCGAGGGACTCGGCGGAGGGTTCGATTGTGTTCAGATCGAAGATGCGGCCTTCGGCCTTAGACACGATTTTGTGTTTGATGACGAGGATGTCGCCGGCTTCGAATCGAAGGCGGGTTTGCTTTAGCGATGCGAGCAGTCCGTGAGTGATGGAGTCGCCGGGGAGGATTTCATTGCCGAGCGGGATGGGTAGGAGGCGAATTTCGGAGGGTAAACAAGGAGCGCGGCCCGATCGAGCTTTTGGCATAGCTGGGATGATATCTCGGCGGCGTAAAATACAACGGGATCGAACAGCGGCCTCGAAGGTTGAACGAGTGCGTTCAGGCGCACATCCCGCGTGTCGATGCTCCCCGGAACAGGTGGGCGCGAACTAGCTGGTGCGCTCCCTCCGGGCTGTATGTCGTAGCTTCTGTTTCGCCCCTCGAGGGCTTGTTCATTTCCCACCGCTTCCGCAGTGGGCGGAATTCTTCCCCCGCCGTTAGGTGCCCTCGAAAGAGGGCTCCCGCGGCGCTCTGGCACTCAACAATTCGCGAGCGAGGCGCTGCGCGCAGCTGGTACCTGGCAACGATATCAATTGCCGCAGGTCCGCGGGATTGTCGACGTCGAGCGAGATTCCCGGCAGATTGAGAATGACGCAAGGTTTGCGCGTAGCCTGCGCCGCTCTGTGATGCGGCTTGAAGCTGTCGTCGCCGAAGCGCAATGGGAATAAATCTGCGGGACGGCGGAACGCTGCGTTGGTCCCGCGGTCATCGCCGGCGGGAACGAGGACGCTGCCTTGCCGCGGCGCGTGTTTGAAAATCTCATCGAGTTCCCACGCCTGAATCAAAGGAATGTCGGCGGGCACCACCAGCGTCCATTCGATTCCCCTACCAACACATACGCGCGTGGCCATTTCGATCGCGCCCGTTTCGCCGGGATTGTCGGGATCAGGAACGATTTCGAATCCGTAGTTGGCGGCCAGTTTTGCCGCGAAGGGATCGCCGCTGACGAGCGCGACTGTGGGTTTTGGACGATTCCGCTGCCATTCGCGCAGCGCCACGACCACGTCTTCGAGCATCGCCTGGGCGAGCTTGGTGCGCGAAGGCTGATCGAGAACCGGCGCCAGGCGCTGCTTTGCCGAGGAAAGAGCTTTGACCGGGACGAGGATCACGGGGGGCTTATCCGGCGAAACGCGGGGTTCGACTCTGGCTCTGGCTTAAGCGCGTTGCCGGCGACGAAGGTGAGAGCTTCGCGGGCCAGAGCGGCTTTATCTTCGGCGCTGCGCATGATGGTTTGTGCGCACTGCATGCGCAAGCCGCCGCGGCGGAGAGCATCGGCAGCGCGGGCATCGCGGGTATCGCAGATCAGGATGTCGAGAAAATCTTCGTACGCTTTCGCAACTCCCGCGATCGAGCAAGGCAATCCCTGCGCGGCCATGAGAATTCCGGCCGGGCCACCGACTGGAGCATTACCGACGATCGGGCTGACCGCGGCAATTT
>JASHRE010000245.1 GCA_030037515.1 Candidatus Sulfotelmatobacter sp. | reverse complement strand
AAGATTGGGTTTCAACTTGGGCAACGTTTTCGCCTTCGACCACAACTTCCGTGTTCGCGGCTCCAACCTGCAAGGTGACGTCGACGCGAACCTTGGCCGCCACGTCCAGAATCACGTGGTGGGCCTCGAATTTCTTAAAACCTGGTGCCGTGACGATCACGTCGTAACTGCCGGCAGGCAAGGCCGACTCGTTATATTCGCCGGTCGAATTGGTGGCCATCTGGCGATTGATGCCGTGTTCCTGGCTGGTAATCACTGTGCTGGCGCCCACAACCGCAGCGCCGCTAGAATCCTTCACAGTTCCAGTAATCGAGCCAGTCTGACCCCAGGCGCATCCGCAGAAGATCACGACGAGAAACATAACCCGCGACAGCAAACGATCCAGTTTCATGGTCATTGCTCCCTAAAGGCGCACGTCAACTCCGCCGTTTCGCGGCCATTGCTAAAAAGGGTCAGGCTTGTCGCCTGCCCCCGCGTTTTTAAAGCAAACTCGGACGAGACCCACGTGCCGGGGGGGGTTGTTAAAACGTATGAATAGTGCTTTTATCCGACGTCTCCTGTCAAGGAAAAAGCGATCCTTATTCAAACCGTTTTAGCCAGACCCACCGGTATTGATTCCGAGCGCGCTTCGAGCAAGCTCCTGGATGGCTCGCGCACAACCAGTTCGGGTGCTACCTCGCGGTGCGTCGCGCCGACTTCGTGCTGCTCCAGCACCGCGTTGATGTCAATCACAATGCCGAGCGCGGCGGTGCCCATGGCTTCCATCGGCTGGCGGACACTCAAGAGCGAGGGGGTGTAAAGCGCCGCGGTCGCTACGTCGTCGAAATCGACCACCGAACAATGCTCCGGCACGCGGATGCCGGCCTTATTCAGGGCGCGGATCGTTCCGAAGGCGCTCATGTCGTCAAAGGCCGGCAGCGCGCTAAAGGAGCGCTTCTGCCGGATCAATTCTTTGGTCGCTTGGCTCAGTTGGGGATGCTTCGCCAACGCGGCGAACTGTCCCTAAGCGCCTTTGGAGGTCGAATGATGGCGACTTTGCGACGCCCGATGACCGAACAGATGGAGTCGGTTTTTGGTTCGCAGCCAATGGCGCCGTTGGAATACTGCTTTTTTCCCACATCGGCAAGCAGGTTTATATCGACGAACAGCCGGTTGGCCAGAACGATCAGACCTTCAATGCGGCGGTCGAGCAGCATCTCGAGGCAGCGATCGAAGCGGCTGCACTCGTTATGAACATCGGTAAGGATGGGCAGATACGACGCCTGATACAGTGTGTTTTCTATGCCACGCAGCACGAGCGTACAATAACGGTCGGTCATGTCGAACACCATGACTCCGACCGTATGGCTGCGCTCGCTGCGCGAGAGCGGGCGAACTGGTTGGGGCGGTATCCGAGCTTTTGAGCGGCCTTCCGGATCCGCTTTTTGGCTGTGGCAGGAATGTAGCGCGCCAGCGGAGCGTTATTGAGAATAATCGAACCCGCGGTCGACGAAAAACCGCTCTCTTTGCCTGTATCTCGAATTGTCACAATAGAAGCAGGTACAGGGAACAGAGAGATTCAATGCGGCTGCCGCCGTGCGCTTGAATTTCCGCTCGAAACTGGGGTATCACGTTGAAAATGTTATTAGCCATGCTGCTAGGCGGCGTGGTGCTGACCACGACGCCGGTCGCACGGGCGAAAATAGTACTCCAGTCCGCGATGTCGGAAGGCCCGAGCCGTCCCGAGGAAGTCCAGCAATTGTTTCAGCGGGGCCAAGACGCGCTAAATCATCAACAACTGGACGAGGCGGAGCGTGACTTTCGCGCCGTACTCGACCACGACCCGAATTCTGGGGCAGCTTACGCCAATCTAGGTGTGGTTTACATGCGGCGGCGGGAGTGGTCGAAAGCACTGGAAGAACTGCATCATGCCGAAAAGCTGATGCGGCAAGTGGCGGGAATCCGTTTAAATATTGGATTAGTGTACTATCGGCAAAACGAATTCCTGAAGGCAATCCCGCCGTTCGAGTCCGTCGTGCGCGAGCAACCGCAGGCGCTGCAGCCTCGCTATCTGCTCGGGCTCTGCTACTTCTTCGCGGAGCGCTGGGGCGACGCGGCGAAAACTCTGGAGCCACTCTGGGGACAGGAGTCAGATCAACTGCCGTATTTGTATGTTCTTTCCAACGCCGCTCACCGAGCCGGCGAGAAAGCTCTAGATGACCGCGCCTCCGAGCAACTCGTCAAATCGGGAGATGGATCACCCGAATACCACCTCTTCATGGGCAAATATCATCTGAACCTCGGGCACAACGATCTAGCGTTGACCGAGTTTCACGCGGCAGCCGCTGCCAACCCGAACCTTCCCTTTGTGCACTTCAATCTGGGGATCACATATCTGAACAAGCAGGATTACAACCTGGCTCGTGATGAATTCCTGAAGGATGCCGCGGTCGAACCGGATCTCGCGCTCGATTACGATGAACTCGGGAGCGTGTACTGGCTGACTGAAGATGATGCCAATGCAGAAACGAGCTATCGCCAAGCATTAAGCCTGGATCCGCGGCTGGTAAGTTCGCGGCTGGGGCTGGCCAAGATTTATCAGCGGCAAAAGAAATATGAGCAAGCGCTCACTGAGATCGATGCGGCTGCGCGAGTGGATCCGTCGCGTCCCGATATTCACTATGTACGCGGGCGGGTATTGATGTTGATGGGACGGAAACAAGAGGCAAAGGAAGAACTGGCGGCGGCAGAACGTATCGAGAACACAACTCGAAAACAGGTCAGCGCGCCTGTCCCCTCTCCTGAACTGCTTCGTGACTCGGATTGATCGAGATCTCGCCACCGCTCACTATAAATTTGAGTCACCCCTTCCATCGACAAGGCACCCAACCTAAAGAATCAGATCTAGACTTGCATCCCTATCTCAACTTTGTTTCCGTAATTGCGATAGGGCACTACGATTTTTCGACAATCGTGATATCCCGAATCACTTCGAGGGTGCAAAGGTGTGGAGCGAGTCGGGCGTGAGAATTCTTTGCGCTTCCTCCCAGCCTTCGGCAAAGTCATAGTCCCAGCGAGGCGGGACGGCAAACACGAACCTTTTGTTGCGCCCTAGTTCTGCCGGACCGATTGGAGCTGCACTCACGACCGGACTTTCGTTCCATTGGGCGATGGTGAAGATCATGATTGGCATATCTTCTCGCGGATGTTCTTCTGTCCACTTAGGGTGTCTGATTCGCAGTTCCGGCCCTCGAAGCTTTCGGGCCACGCTGCCATCGTCTCCGAGAACGCTGCCTCCCCATCCTGACCACAGGACGCGATAGCCTTTCCACGATTCAGGCAACGTAAACCTGAAGCCGTAGTCGGCATTTTCATACTCGATGGTTTTCGTACCATTGCCAGTCGCTTCGTGCTTTTGATTGTCGAGGGATGCTTGCTGTGCCGATACCGAGACTGACAACATCAAGAAGACAAATATGGAATTGAGTTGACGCCCTCGGAAATTTAGCCATGGGATTGCCGTTTGCATATGTTCTGCCCTCGATTCTTTCCTCGAACGCTCCCAGTGACGGCAATCGAAACGCCGTAGAATGGGATGTGATCCTGAAGGACGTTGGACAGGCTCAGCGCGGGAATGGATGTATACAATGCCACACACCGCGTCAGACTCGCCACAGGGAAATGACCGCGCCCGCAGGGGCTACAGCTCGGAATAGCTTTCTGGGGGAATATCAAGATCCCATCCACGGCCGGAGCGTTTGGGACAAAACAGATTCGTCCGACCTAAACAGAACGGCTATCGCGGCGGCCAGCGAGATGTTTGAGCCACGCTGCGTGAAACAATTCGTGAATGGGTACACTGCGCGCCGGCCTCGTCGCTAAGCTCGCTTTCAGGCCGAGGTCCCGGACCAATCAATCGACGCGTCAATGCCTCACGGGGATGGGACTACGATGAATTGCCCGGCAGGGGCGTTGCTTGCTAGCTGCAGATCCCGAGACGAGATTATCTCAAACGGACTACATGAATGTACGCGGTCCAAAGACGATCCGTCATGCGGGGCTGGATCAGAGTCTTCAGAAGGTATAAGCGCGCTCTGCCTGACAGGAGCGACGGTTCTGGAGTTGCCGCACCGACAAACAGCGGTGGTAAACTGCAGCCATGGCGTCCAGGAAAAAAATGGCGAAGGGCCGGCAGGCGAAGTCAACCACTGCTGCCTCAAAACAAGCGCACAAGGCCACGCGTGAAAGGCGGGCATTGGCTCCGAACAGAACAATCAAGAAGAAACAACCGAGAAACAAGACACCGTCGAAAGGAAGTCGGACCCCCAACAGGAAAACCTCAGCGCGCCGTGCGCAACGGCTGGAGCCTTCCTTCGGCAGAGAAGGGGCACAGGCAATCGTGCAATCGGGAGACCTAGAAGGTTTGTCTGCGGCCGAGCAGGCGGATTCGGAAAGCGTTGATGAGTTGGTTGAAGAAGGAAATGCCTTTGAAGCCGGCGCGGTGGCGGGAGTCGAGGAAGCCGACGACCAAGATACGAGGGAAGTCCACACTCACGAGGTCCCTGAGGACGACGTACCCGATGAGTATTTGGATGAGGATTAGCTTGGACTGCGACAACTGTCTTTCTGCCAATCTGGAGTTGTGACGATTTAACTGCAATCAAGATTTATCAGCAACCATCGGCATTCACTCTCGTTCGCACGCCCTACTTGTGCCGGCTGTGTTCTTCCATCGCGGTCACCAATTTCGGCGCGTGATTCTTCAGCAGTCTCTCAATGCCGGGTTCAAATTCATGCAAGACATTCACCCCAGCGTCGTTGCCAATCGTCGAACCAAAATCGCTGAACGGGCCTCCAAAATGCCGCTTCCAATATGGAGTCGAGGCCGTGTCCATGGCCACCGAAGTCAGCGTTCGAAGCAGATATGAAGTGTTTAGCCTAGCTTTTCCGGAGTTATCCCAAGTGATCAGAGTGCGCGAAGCCGCATAAATCGCCCGGCACACTAGGCCGTCGTTCGCAGGATGATAATTCAAATTCCGTTCCGGCAACGTCGGATACAAGTGCCTAGTAATAAAATCACGGGAGATATTCTGATCAGGGTTTTCTCGGTGGAAAACAAAATTGCCGAATTGCGCACTGCCATTGAGGTTTGCTTGGGCTGAAGCCTGTACCGCCGGTGCCTCGGGCACAGAACTCGCCTCCTCTTGGCGCTGCTGGCACAGCGTCCCGCAGGCGGCCAACATCACAAAGCAAGCGGCTCGAATTGGTACAGATCCACCCATACCCCAATCCCCAGACTGACCACGGTGCCAAGGCCGGCGCACAAACTCGGCACGGGGACGTTTACTGCGTCAATCTAAGCATTCCACGGGCCATTCTTTCGCGGCCTGCAATTGGTTCGAAAAAGGGAACCTTCAAGCTGCCCCTGCGCCCATAGCGAAAATCTTTGCCTGCAAAGATGTAAAGCTTTTCCTTCAAAAAGCATTCCCTTCCTACGGACCGTACCGTAGGATGCCAGGGGCGGTGTCTAATTGCCCCATGGGGGGTGGCCGAACTGGCTGTTGCATCCGATACTCCCGGGAGCGGAATGCCCAACCCCACGAGTTGGTACTTTCAAACGGGAACGGAAAACCCGACGGACACTTCCTGCGCAAGTTGAAGGCGATTGCTGAGAAAGCCGGTGTCGAAAGAGCGAGCTTCACCGGTTCCGCGAGACCTACGCTGACACCCTGCACCAGGAAGGCGTCTCCGTGAACACCCATCCGAATCCGCCTCGGTCACGAGTCGCTGGACGTGACGCTCGCTTATCGGAAGGGTAACGACGCCGAGTCAGAGGAAGCACAGGAGCACGCCAACAACAGCAGCCTTGCACTCTACGCATAAACTCCGAACATGACTGCGGGAGATTTATGGCCCACGAGCCGGATTCTCCCCTTCTCGTCTCTGGGCCGCTGGTTTCCGGTTTGTCCATTACCCAGGAGTTTCTGTGATCGATCCACATAAGCCCGACTTGCCGTTGCTAATACTGGCTTGAGGTGTGCAAACGGCCCGGGTTGCTTTTGTCCCATTGAGGACAAGACCGCTCAGCCTTATTCTTTCCGCATCAAGCTAGACGGGTCTATGGAGAGGGCTCGATGCGCCGGAATTGCCGACGCGGCAAGACCCAACAACGCCATCGTGAACACTGCGCCGGCCCGCACCGGAAATCTTCCGGAGTACATAGCTTTTTCCGAGCTTCCAATTTTCCTGCAGTAGCGCTATCGTTGCTGTTCCCGTTTCCGAGTCGATCGGCGGCTCTGGTATCTGCGCCGTGGCTGCGATAGCGGCTGAGCTGCCGCGGAGGGCCCATGCAGAACGAGCATTGCACTAGCAGTC
>JASHRE010000244.1 GCA_030037515.1 Candidatus Sulfotelmatobacter sp. | reverse complement strand
AGAGCGGAAGGGTACCCTGCAGAACCGGCACCAGGGGGAGGGGCAGCGTTGCCAGGTGCGTTCGGGTTGGCAGCGGTGTTGGCCTGTAACGGTCCGGTGAGGCCTGTGCAGTCTGCCGGAGTTAGCCCCGGCACCGCGACCCATGGGTACGGGTTCACCGAAGAAGTCCCGTAAATGTCGGTTATGCAGGGAGCATTGAAGGTTGGGTCGACGATCCCGATGGTGTCGTCCTCGTTGAGAAATGTCTGTTCGTAGGTCACTCCCCCCTTGATTTGGTGAATCCCCTTCACGTAGGAGAGATCGGTCCGAAGTCCTGCGTTGGTGAGCGTCCGGTTCTGACTAACAGATTGTCTCTGCAGGCTCGGAGGGCCGAGGTCTGCGAACGGATCGTCACTGGGGTAGTAGTTGTAACCGTCGCGGCGCACAAATGCTCCGAACGTATATACCGTGTTCGTATTCAGCACATGCGTCCAAGAGGGCGCGATGTTGAATGTGCCGATTTTCGAGCGTTGATCGTCCGGTCCGACGACCTCGCCGTTTGGACCAACGCCGCCGAGGTCCATTTGCGGTTCAATCCCGAATAGTCCGCTCCAGGGCGTCGCATTTTCGGAATCCAGATTGTTCGGCGTCTGGAACCAGCTTCGGCTGTAACCCAAGTCCAGATGGATCGAGTCGACAGAGGAAAACTGATAGTCCACGCGGTCGAAAAAGTTCTCTTCATTGCCCTTGTCGTGAAACACTGCAAATTCGGGTGGATCTAAAAAACGGCCGGTATTCATGCCGCCTAAGGAAATGAAGTTTCCCCAGGTCTTTCCTCCATAAGCAAGATTGGCATCCACTGTCGACGTTCCAAATGAACCATACGAAGCGGTCACGCCGCCATGAGGTGTGGTTACTCCCTGGCCCGAGCGTGTGGTTGCAACGATCACAACGCTAGTCTTGCCCCCGTATTCCGCAGGGGGCGCACCCGAGATCACTTCCATGGACTGGACGGAATCTACGGGAAGCTGGTTAGAGAAGACCTTGCTTTGCTGATCAGTAATCGGCTGGCCGTCGATGCTGAACGAGTTTGAGGCATGGTCGCCGATTCCGTGGAAGAGACCATTGGAATCGGCAGCGATTCCCGGGGTCGCCAGTGTCACCAGCGAACTCAGTCCTGATGTGGTGCTCTCCAAGGGAAGCTTGCTGAATAAATTTCGGTCCACGTCGGTGTGAAAGGTGGGATCGTTCTCTATCAGGTCTCCCGCATTGGCCTCAACCGTGACCGTCTCCCTGGAGCCAGTCACTTGAAGACTGATATTGACGTTGGTGGGCACTACCGACCGAACCTCCACATCACGCAGAGCTCCAGCGAACCCCGTGGCGTTCACCGTCATGTGATACGGATTAAACGGAACGTTCGAAAACCTGAAGATGCCCTTGCTGTCAGTGGTCGTGGTCCGGTCATACTGGCTGACTAGGTTACGAATCTCGACGGTGGCGTTTGGAACCACAGCGCCGGTCGGGTCGGTAACCGTTCCACCGATGGAACCGGAATTTCCGGCAGCCTGCCCATATATCTGAGGAATAACAAAAAACAGAGACACAACGGCCGCCAAAGCCGCAAAGTGCGACTTCCTAAATGAAGCCCGCATGAATCCTCCTGTAAGATTTAGCTCAAGCCACAATGATCAAGAGCGCGGAGTCGTCGGAACGACCCGCCGCAAATAGATTGAATTGTGATCTCTAAGAAACAGGAGGCGGTCGGACGGTGAGCGCGAAGGGTACGAGTCGCTGCTTAGCGGAAACCGGCTCTGCCGGAATGACCAGGGGAACCAAAAGAAGAAGAGCGCTCGATAGGTTGATCGTGGCAACAGGAGCAGAACAGTGAGCGACGAGACAAATCGTACACTGGATTTCGTCGCTGGGATTCGAATGATGGTGCGCGGCAAAACTGAATGCCGCAGAAACTGTTAGCAGCAGACACAGCCAAGCAATCTGCTTTGCGAAAACTGACCGCATGAGGGTTGTCCGGCAGAACAGTGAATTGAATCTACACCGAAATTGGGACAGACCGCAAGGGCTGGTTCCTAACCCCGCCCGGTTTAGTGAATGCCCGAGCACCTTTCCTTTTCTGCCGCTTCGGGTACCCTAGAGGAATAACCGTAGAATCTAACTGGCCAAGGGGCTTCGCCCTTGATCCCATGGGGTCAGAGAGCAATAGAGGGCGAAGCCCTTGGCTAGAAGTTAAAAACCAGAGTTCAACGGGCTCGAGGAATCGCCCGTGACTTAAAGCTTTTTGTTTTCCCACGACAAGGAGCCTGATCCATGAACGCTTTCTACGAGCACAGGTCTTCGCCCCTCTCACTCAAGCCATCTTGCAACCTTCTTCCCCAGATCGTAGTTTTGCGAGCTGGCACATCTTATTAGCAGAGCCCTAGAATTCGAGCCGAAGTTGGAAAGCGATCATCCGTGGGCTGCTGTCGCCGCCTAATCCCACTCCCAGCAACCCTGTGGGAGGCGAAGTAGTATAGGTCAGCGCTCCGAATCCAGTCTCTGTGGAGGGTTTTCCCGGAACACCAGCAAGCACCATGCTCGGCAGACCAAAGTTGGGATGGTTTAGGACATTGAAAAACTGTGTGTCGAAGCGCAACTTCATGTGCTCGGTCACGGGAAACCACTTCGTCAAGTAAAAGTCGTTCCACACGAAGTCCGGTCCGCGCAGGGCGTTGCGGGCGAGATTCCCGAATTGGCAATTCTGCGGACTGTCGCCGCCGTTGCAAGCTCCCGTGCTCGGATCGACCGCGGAGACGAATGCATCAGGGTTGAGCCACTGGATGGTTCCGGGTTGAGTCACGCCCGCCATTGGATGATGCTCATAAAGCGGCACGCCTGGCACAACGCTCGCGAACTGCGGTCCGCTGCCCTGGACAATTCCACCCGGTATGCACTTGCCGGACGGGCTCGTAATGCACGCCGAATAAGGCGTGCTCAGAACTGAGAATGGAACTCCGCTGTGCCAGAAGGCTGTGCCAGACACCTGCCAGCCGTTTAGGGCATATCCGAGCGGATGGTTTCGCACCTTCAGCGGAAGCTGGTAAACATACTGCCCCGTCAGATTGTGCCTGATGTCGTAATCGCAAGACCCGTAATCGCGTTGAAGCTCACCGGGCAAAGGAGACAAGATTCCGCCCGCGGAGAACTGAAGAAAACCACCGTTCGAGACTGTATCCAAGCAGTGGCTCCAGGTGTAGTTGACCTGCCCCTGCAGTCCGTGACCGATCCGCTTATTGGCCGTCAGTTGCAATCCGTTGTAATGGCTATTTGCGCCCGTCGAGAACTGAGTCACCGCGCCGAAACGAGGGTCGGTGGGCTGCATGTATGGAAACGGGGCAAAGCACCCTTGGCACACGGTCTGGTAGCCATTGACTTGCGTGGTGTACGGCTGATTCACAGCGCGGGTTCCGACGTATTGAGACTGAACGCTGGCAGTCGTCCCGATTTGATGCTCGACTCCCAGGCTCCACTCTATGAAGTAGGGAGCGTGGAGTTCGCCGCTGGGCACGGCAGTGATCGCGACCGGCGGCAGGCATGAAACCGGGTTCGCAAGCGCGGAAGCGCATGAAAGCTGTCCTTGTGCGAACCCGGAAGTGAATCTCTGATTGGCAGCGACAGTTGCATCGACGGCGCTGTTCGCTACTCCCGGCGCAATCGTGCTTCCTCCCACGGTTCCGAGAAGACCGCCTTGGAATGTCTGCACGTAAGGCGGGTTCGTCCCAACGAGGTCAGCAACGGTCCCGGGCAGAATATCGCTGAAAAGACCGAATCCACTCCTGAGCACAGTTTTCGGCTCGACTTGCCATGCAATCGCAGTCCTCGGTTGCAAGATCGCCAGTGGCGTCGAAGAGAACAGATTCCCAAGGTGAGTTTGAATCGCATTGCTAAGCGGCTGATTTACATTGTGCGAAATCGAGTAGAACGATCCCTGTAATCGTGCCACCTCATCCT
>JASHRE010000243.1 GCA_030037515.1 Candidatus Sulfotelmatobacter sp. | reverse complement strand
CGCTGATGCCGGGGTCTGCACAAACTCCGTCCGTTCAGCATCAGAGTTCGCAGCTCCACTAACGGGGCCGATAAATCGATAGCCCCGGCGGTAGAGCGTTTCGACAAACCGAGGATTTTCGGAATCGTCTCCCAGCGCCTGCCGTAGTTTCTTGACCGCACTGTTAAGGCTGAGATCGAAATCGACAAACGTGTCCTGAGGCCATAACCGCCTCTGCAATTCCTCCCGGGTGACGATTTCACCCGCGCGCTCCAGCAGCATGGCAAGAATCTGAAAAGGCTGGTCCTGCAGCTTAATCCTTATGCCGGATTTGCGCAGTTCGCGAGCATCCAGGTCGAGCTCAAAGAGGCCGAATTGGACGATTCTGGGATTTGTCGCGGGCTGGGCCACACACTTCACTCCTATGATCCTGAAAGTTTACACCCAGAAATAACCTTCGGGCTTTTGACGCCCTGGTCACATTCCGTTTGTGACCTTGTTTTTTCAACGGATTAGCTGGTCACATTGGCTCCTCTTCCAAACCATTGCTGATCCATTGTTCTGCCCGCTGTCGCGAGCGAAATTGGGCGCGTTCGTCGCCAAAAAGCCGGGCGATTTCGAGCGTCCCGGTGACTCAGGAAACGGAGAAGTTTCATGAAAAAGCAAACTCTGATTTTCGCCGCCCTCTGCTTGTTGGTTGGACTAGCCGTGGTTCCGGCTTACGCCCAGGTATTTGCGGAGCGGGCAACGGTTCCGTTCAGCTTCGTCGTCTTGGGAAGAACGTTCCCGGCAGGCGAGTACTTGCTGCTCGCTGCCCCACACATGGTCAAAATAGAAGATTCCGACGGGACGCCCATCGCCATGGCAATGGCCAATGAGATCTCGGACCGTTTCGCCGGTACGACCGGTCAGATCATTTTCCATTGTTACCGCGACCGGTGCTTCCTTTCGGAATTACTGTCTCCCGTTAAGGGAAACAGTCGCCAGCTGATTACCTCCCGGGCCGAGGCCGAGTTAGCGAAAAAGGACCAGGGAGAATACTTCGCAGTTCTTGGCGGAAACCGAGGCAGTAGCTGCCATCGAAAACCCTCCAAGTGATTGGCAGGTATGACCGGCTGGTTGCAGTTCGCAATCCGTGCGTAAACGGGGCGGATGAGGGTAATCCTCCCAACTCGCGCCGAGCCGACAGCGCCGCTAAGGCTAAGCAATGCAAGCAATCGCTAACCTCTGCCCAAGCTTGCGCCGTTCATGCGCCCCATGAGCAGGGGAAAAGGTATGCCTGACAGTAGCGACGCCATCCGACTCACGATAGGTGTCTGCGCGCATGGCACGCGATCGAGGGCCCTCCTTTGTGCGGGTGCCTCGATTGTGCCTAGCGGGGGTTATTCCCAGGATTTCTAACCATCATGCGTGAACACCTGTGGCTATCGACCCACAGGACTTTATGTGCCGCAGAAGCTGCTTGCGGTCGATCTGGGCACCCACAGTCACAGGCAGCGTGCCAACGAAATGAACAAGAGTTTTCTTAAAAATGCACCAGTTGAACGAGAGTTTGATCCAGCCAGTTGGAAAATCGGCATCCAAACGTATCCGACTTGCTGCGGATGCTCAACGCGCGGCCCGAACAATATGTCGACTTTTACAGTCATGTCCCTCCGAGAGGACAATGCCGTCGCACAAAAGGACTGATCGAATCGGCTACATTAACCACTTCTCCCCCCAAAATGGTTCTGAGTGTAGTCGCGGTTGAAACGGTCGGACTGACGATAGCTAAGGTCAGCGCTGCCGTGCTTCGGAAGGGGCGCCTTTTCAGGAGGGCGACCGCTGACGCGGTCTGCTCTCTCGATCAGCATGTGCCATTCCATTTACTCAGTTCTGTTTAGTGATGGTCATCGTGCCTGTCGTCGCGATGCTCGTTAGGTTTTTCACCGCGGGCAGCCTGACGCTCACGCTCAGTCTGAGGACGCAGCGGATGCCCCTCGGCTGCCCGCTGCGCCGGAGCGAATCGCCGTACTGCAGGATAAGGGTGAACATACACGGCGCGATTGGCCCAGGTTCGTTCCCAAGGCGAGGCGTTAATGAATACTCGATGCGCGCCCCAGTCAAACCGATTGTAGCCAACAACTCCCCATCCCCACGGCCGGAACGCCACGCCCACTGAGATGCCAAAGCCGAATCGGATCGCGCCGCCGACGAAAAAGCCGGGCCTCGG
The DNA here is from genome assembly GCA_030037515.1 of Candidatus Sulfotelmatobacter sp. Taxonomy (GTDB): domain Bacteria; phylum Acidobacteriota; class Terriglobia; order Terriglobales; family Acidobacteriaceae; genus Sulfotelmatobacter. The sequence goes on along the minus strand of JASHRE010000243.1, from coordinate 1,473 downwards.
GGCAACGAAAACCATGGCTGGGTTGTAGTACGGCACCACGATGAAAGCCGGGTTCACAGGCATGATGGTGATATAAGGACCACCGTTAACGACGACCTGAGCGTTGCTGCGGAGATAGCCGTATTGGTAAGCCTCGGCGCGGTCACGCTGCACGGCCGCCATCACGTCCGGTTGTTGCGCGAGGAATGCATTACCGACGGCCGTGGTCCAAGGCATGTCAGACGCCATCATGTCGAGCACGGTAGGGAACGGCAGCAGCGCTTGAACGCTTGGGTCCCACGGAAGCTGGTCGGCTTGGATGGCGTCAGCCAAGGCTTGACCAGTGAGGTAGTGATGTTGATCTGCCCACCGGGCCGCATCAGGAATCTGATCTGGAAAGGTCGCGGCGGCAAATATCTGGGCGAGCAATGGATCCGGGTAAAGCGCGACGGGCGTAACCATCTGATCCAGCTGCGCCGTAGTGTATGCCGGCGGCGGAGGTGCTTGCGGTGGCGGAGGTGTTGGCGCCGTCTGAGACTCTGACGGTTCAGGCGGCGGTACTTGCTCAGGCAGCGGCGGAGTCGACGGCGCCTGCTCCGAGGCTGGCGGCTGATTTTGTGGTTGGGAGTCCTGCGCAGAGATCGGGCTTGCGATCCACGTTAGCAGCGCTACTGCCGCAACCAACAGTGGCGCTTTTCTGGTAATCATGTCATCTCTCCAGAAGGTTTTTACAAATTTGCATGTATCTTGCCCGTTAACTAGAGCACCGGGCGGGCCAAACTCGCTGGCATTGGAGGGCAGTCCAAGCCTTTTATTTTCAACAGCATTGGTCTTAGGCGGAAGCTGCTCGTGTTGCAAAATGGTGCTTTTTCCGCGCCCCTGGTGATTATCGGCCAGTCGCCAACGCAGTCTCGTTTTCGCCTTTGCTCAGCGGAACGCCGTAAAGTTCTCGAGCCTCGCGGAACGTTGACGCCCTATCCCCCTTGCTACTGATTTGCTTACGGGCCTTCAGCGTGTTCCGCCCGGGACAGTTAAGGAGTGTGCCGGCCCGGCACACATTCCTGAAGGAACGGTCCACTTCTTCTCGGGCGTTCGGGAGAATACTGCGGCCCAATTCAAGATCAAGCTGCCACACCATCTCTCGTCAGACATGGTTGCCGGCATGATCTAGGCGAACATAGCCAGAGCTTTTCCGGAAGATGCTTCCATCAGGAAGCGTCATTTTCAGAATCTCAACCTGCCATTGTAAACCAGAAGGGCCCTACAGTTTCCGGACACACAAAAAAGCCCCCAGCTTGCACTTGAGGCCACGCAAAAGGTCATTCTGGCAACTGCCACGGTGCCAGCGCTACCCAGCTGCTGACGCTCGATCTGCTCATGCTCTCTCCGCCTTCCGCTAATCTGTAACTATTGATTCGTCGGCTTCCACTGGCATTGCATTAGTCAAGCGCGCCCTGGCTCGAAAACCCCAGAGAACGAGCAGCGAGTCGGTAA
>JASHRE010000242.1 GCA_030037515.1 Candidatus Sulfotelmatobacter sp. | reverse complement strand
ATGCGGTCGCTGACGTGCAGAATAAACTGCGCCGCCGTTCCCGCGATTCCCTCTCGATGCGGCACATGATAGAACGGCCGCTTCAGTTCCGGATGCCCGTCGATGTACTCGCGAATCTCGGCCATGCTCTTGCCGGTTGACTTCAGGCACTGTTCGAATTCCGCCTTGGCTTTAACTTTGGCTTCGCCCAGCGCCATCTGCACGCGGCTGTGCGCGTTGACTTCGCCTTCGCCGGAAGTCTCGATCGGCAGAAAGATCATGTCTTTGAACTTGTTGATGACTGCCGATTGCACGCCGTCGGATTGCGATGACGGCATGCAGCCGAACGGCTTCAAAGCCAGCACCATGTGGCAGAGCTTGTGGATCGTGTAGTACACGTTCTTGCCCACTTCGAGGTGTCCTTCACCGCCACGCGCAAACTGGTTGTAGAACGGATGCGCCAGCTTAGCCAGTTCGGTTTGCGGCGCCAGGTGATGGGTGATCCCGCCCAGATTCTTCGCCATGCGGTGATAAAAGAACTTCCACGTACGCTCACCAAATCCAATGCCCAACAGCTTTTTCCGCAGGCCGATGTAGTTGGCGAAATTCTTCTTCACCTCATACCACTTGGGATCCTTATACGGCTGATTCACCGGCCACTTCGCCTTGGCATGAGCCTTGGCCTGATACATCAGGTAGGCAACCCACGTCGCTATCGGCTCGACCAGCACCTGTGCGCCCTCGCGCTCGAGAAACTCGAACATGTGGAAGTTACCGTCGCCTTCGGTCGTCTGCGCCCAGAACTCTCCAGTGATCTTTACGACCGGCTTGACGCGAGTGCGATCGATCTCAATCGCGTTCATCTTGTCCCGCGCGTTCTTCAGCGCACTCAGATAGTCCTTGCCCCACATGTGCTCGTGCCACTTACCGAACACGTTAAAGGTGTTGCGCAGAACCTTGTTGCTCTTCACCTTCGGCTTGAGCCAGTTCGGCGCGCTCTGTTCAATCTCAAACGATCTGCGGTTTTTCAGGTCCTCGCACAAACCCTCGACCATCTCGTGGAAGACCCGATCGGTTTCGCCGGCATTCACTTCGTAAGGCCGAATCTGATAGATCAGATCGTTGATTACGTCGCCCATGTGCAGGGCGTTCAGCATGCCAAATCCGAAATCGATGGTGAATTTCAGTCCCGGCTCGCCCGACGCGGCTTTGATGCCGTCGCTGTCTTTAAATAACAGCACGCGGAATCCGTCGAATCCGGCGTTCTTCAATGCAAAGCGATACTCGGCCTCATACATCCCAAAGCGGCACGGGCCGCATGAGCCAGCGGTGAAGAAGACGTAGTCGTCGAGAATCTGCTGCCGGTTCAGGCCCTCTTTCTCAAGGAATTGCAAATACTGCACCAGATTGCCGACCGTGAAATACGTCGGATTGCACTGCCCGTTGTTTCCAAATTCTTTGCCGATCTGGAAGGCCGGCACATCCGGCACCGGCAGCTTTTCGCAACGATAGCCGCAGCCCTGGAACACGGCCCGAATCAGATCTTCGTGCTTCCACGTAAATCCGCCGAAAAGAATCGTCGTATGTTTGCGCTGCTCCGCGGTAAAGGCCCGCTCCACTGGACGATGGAAGTGCGCGGGCTGATCGAGCCCGGCAATTTTTCGCAGACGCGCACGCTCGGCGTCAAGGCGAGTTTTAATTTCGGCATCATTCTCAATTTGGACGAGATTCGTCGCCATATCTTCCTCCGGCTATAGACTCAATGTGGGCTTGGATTCGGGTAAGACGGGCAAACAACGCACACGCGGACGAACGGGAACGCGAAAACATTACAGATGGAACGAAAAGCCACTCGAGTTACTTCACACCTGTCAGAAAACTCCATCCGAACTCCAAAAGAAGGCTAGGAGGTTGGAGTATACGCCCTCAGAGCCACCTGGTAGACCCTGAGAACGCCTGTAAGAGGTAACGATTACATTCAGATGCGTGGCCCAAACTGCAGTTGCTTAAAAATTCAACACTAGCACTATAGCTTTTCGATTCCCCAGAATTGTTTTTAAGTTTACCGCCGGGAAACCAATCGGTGCAAGCCGGAGTTGTTGATCGGCTGCTGCGGATTCTTGGTTTGGGAATTATCCCGAGTCAACCGGCGCCAGGCTGCAGCGAACGGTATGCCGAGTTAATTAAGGCATCCTCGGCGGGTCGAACTGCCTGACGACAAGGCGGCGGCGCTACGGTTGCGGTAAAGCCCACTGTTTACTTGTTTAATCACCTCTAGATCCAAAGTGATTGCCGGAAACCCCGAAACCCACGGGCTGATTTCGAGCGGCTTGTTCAGAACATCGTGAGATGCTCGGGCACCGGCCTGTGCATCACCCGATATCAGTGGCTGGACGGCAACCAAGCAAAAGACGCGAGATGACCTTAACCGCGTTGCCTTCGGCTTGGCCGATAGAGCTCGGGTCCGTGGGCATTTGCCTGGCGCACACCCATTTGAGATATCTGCGAGGATTGTCGGTATCTGCGGGGCGCTCGCCATCGGTCATCGGCGACACGCCGCCGGCGACTTGCAGCTCGATAACCGAGAAGTGCCCGAACGCGGCACTCCAAAGACGATCGCGATCAGGGCATGCACCAGACGAGCAGATCAACTTCTCAACAGAACCCGGCCCGGTAGCGATCCCGTTCGATGAAGCTCACAGGGGGGCTTGTGCGCGCGACATGATCGCGCCGTCTGCGCGGCGCTCCACCTTACACGAATCTACGGATTCCCTTTACCCTTGCTTAGAGGTAACTGCTTAGGGGGATTCGCATGAACAAGCCAAAACGTGACGCTTTCGCATCTGCTCGCCTTCGCGCTGGACGGTGCCTTGTCCTGCCGGTGGTTCTTCTTTCGCTGGTTTTTCTTGGGGCCGCAGTGCGGATCCAACCTCCTCCGCGTCCGGAGAAGAAAGGTGACAGGGCGTCTGCGGTGTCGGTTCCGAGCACGCCGGACGAAATCGAAAGAGGCAGGTACATCGTCGAGAACGTTGCCATGTGTCCGCAATGTCACACACCGCGATTGAGCAATGGACAGCTCGATCCCAATCGTACACTCGATGGAGCTCCAGAATTCTTTCAGCCTCCGAGCCCCGATCCAGATTGGCCATTGCAGGCGCCGCGAATTGGCGGGAATCCGCCAGCTAGCGATCAGGACTTGGTGAAGCTGCTGACGACCGGAATCTGGACGGATGGAAGGCCGTTGCGCTTGCCCATGATGCCGTTCCGTATGAACGAATCTGACGCAAAGGCAGTTGTTGCTTATCTGAAATCTGTGCGGCAGAATCCGTAGCCCGGGTGGCGACTTGGGGGCAAACGTGCCTTCCTCGGCCAAGCCACTACCGCTACCCGATCGCAGCCGGTCTGGCACAGCCATCACTCATCCCTTGGAGCGGCAATCATGCTCAGTGCTTGATTGCCAACCGCTCAGGTTACAATAAGAATATTCGGCCGAATCCGGCGGCAAGTTTTGCCGCTCGCACGAGGGTACACAGCTTGGCTACTGGCGAAGTCGTCACTTCCGGCGCGCAGCGCGTTCCGCAGCTTCCTAATCACAAAGTAAAGGTCAAGAAAGTGGGACAGCGCGCCTGCAATGAAAAAGACGCGAAGGGAAAATTCTGCGGCGGACATTTGAAGCGCTGGTTTTACACGAAAGACTGCGTGGAGCGCGAGTGTGGCGATATCGAGAAGTCCTGGGGAGTGAGTGCCGAAGTGTACCGCTGTGAGAACTGCAAGGCGCTGTATCTGCCTCATCCCGAGGACATCAAGGTCAACGTCGCCGGGCAAGGCATGATTTCGGTCTTCGGACTCACGCTTCCTCCGAAGGAAAAGTAGCTCGACTCCGAGTCCTGAGTCCCGAGTCGTGAGTGGTGAGTCGCGAGCGCCGCCGGAGTCCTCAGCCGCGAGCCCTGAGCAATAATCGCGGCATTGCGTTCTATGCTCTGGGGTGAAAACAAATTCTCCCGCCCGAGGCCGCGGGTTGGCCTGCAACTCGCCGCTTGGGACTCGGGACTGGCGGCATGAACACCTCCGACCTCATCTACGACTGGAACAAGAATTTCCCTCCGGGGTTGAAACCGCCCGGGCCGGTTCTGCTCAATGATGAGAGCCTGCGCGACGGCCTCCAGTCGCCCTCCGTCCGCGACCCCTCGGTCGAGGAAAAGATCGAAATCCTCCATTTGATGGAAGCGTTGGGAATCCACTCGCTCGACCTCGGATTGCCCGGCGCAGGCACGCGTGCCGTCGAAGCCGTGACTGCCTTGGCGCGCGAAATTGTCGCCTGCAAGATGAAGATTCGCGCCAACTGCGCCGCGCGCACGCACCAGAACGATATTCGCCCCATCGCCGGGATCGTGCAGAAGACCGGGTTGGCGATCGAAGCAGCGACATTCATCGGCTCAAGCCCGATCCGCCGGTTTACCGAAGGCTGGACCGACGACTTCCTGCTGCACACGACCGAGAAGGCAATCAAGTACGCCGTTTCGCTCGGCCTCGACGTCATGTACGTCACCGAAGACACCAGCCGCTGCGATCCGGAAACGGTGAAGCGCCTTTACGCAACTGCGATCGCCTGTGGCGCAAGGGCGATCTGCATCTGCGACACGGCCGGCCACGCCACACCGATGGGAGCACTCGCCCTGGTGCGATTTGTGATGGAAGAAGCGGTCAAGCCCTCGGGCGAAATGGTTCGCGTTGACTGGCATGGCCACAGCGATCGCGGGCTGGCGATTGCGAATTCGATGGCCGCGATCATTGCTGGGGCCAACTCGGTGCACGGATGCGCGATTGGGCTGGGAGAGCGCGTCGGTAATACGCAGATCGATCAGATGCTCGTCAACCTCAAGCTCATGGGCATTGCTCCTTGGGATCAGCAGGATCTAACGAAGCTGAAGGAATATTGCCAGGCGGTATCGCGGGCGACGGGTGTGCCGATCCCGAAGAATTATCCGGTGGTGGGGGATGATGCGTTTCGCACTGCGACCGGCGTGCACGCGGCGGCGATCATCAAGGCGTATCACAAGAATGATGTTGTGCTCGCGAATACTGTGTACTCGGGCGTGCCATC
>JASHRE010000241.1 GCA_030037515.1 Candidatus Sulfotelmatobacter sp. | reverse complement strand
TGCTATCGAAGTCGAGTCAGAATCCGGTGCGTTTGACGAGATCAGATCCTCGGCGTTGAACTTTCGAATTTGAGGTATCCAGTTCACTTGTCCCTGCACACGCTTTCCACGCTGCGCCGCAGTCGCCGCTTCGGCATGCGTATTCGTGATGCGACTTCTACAGCAGAGGTGCGAGATCACTCAAGAGCCCGAACGGCAACGAATGTCCGGGTTTGTCCGCAAGGATTGGAATGGCGTGATGGAAGGTCTGCCCTGCGTGTTCGGAAGGACGGAAGGACCTGACCCTACGAAGGTTTTGAAATGCTTTCTGCAGTCAGGACAGAGAGTCTGGACGTGCCCAAGAGGGTGTTTTCAGCAGATGATACACACGCTGGATAAAGACGCCAATTGTCCGTGTTTTGTCCGTGGACAAGGTGCGAAATGGTGCGGAAGGGACCAACTGCAAGATGCACTTTCTAGGGATTTTCTTAGACTTAGTCTGCTGCGTTTGTACGGCCTTCTCTGCGGTTTTTCCCTCATAACCCAAAGGTCGGTGGTTCAAATCCACCCCCCGCAACCAAACAACTTCTTGCTACACAGCGGCTTGGGAGTCGAGATCTCCTGAGCCGTTTTTGTACTTGGGCAAATTAAGGCGAACTTGGGCAAAGAATTCCCCGAGTTGCTCTGCCACTTTCCTGTCGTCGTCTCCAATCAGGTGCGTATATCCCATGGTCGTGCGAGGGTCAGCGTGGCCCAGACGATCCTGCCGCACCTTCATCGGCGCGTGCAGGTGATCGAGCAGGCTTGCGTTCCCATGCCGGAAGGCATGCGCCGCTCCATCCAATCCTAGCTTCTTCAAGATTGGCTTCAGCTGCCTCTTGATGAAGTTGTCCGGATGCAAGCGACGACCTTCTGTGCTCAGGAAAAGCGGTTCGTCGGGATTCCTCCCCTCGACGTAGAACCGCAGGCGCTCGGCAAGCTGCGGCGAAAGAGCGAAGAATCTCTTCTTGCCGTTCTTCGGCCGCTTCAGCTTGCTTTTCCACCTGCTGCGCTGCACTGTGATTCAATAGGTTTGGTCGCCACGTCGAAAGGTGCGCACGGAGATGAGAGGCCAGTTTCTGAGAGATGGCGAACTGCCGAATCGAGTTCGCTGTTTTTGGGGTTTGGAGTTTACCTCGCCAGACGGACTGCTTAACGTTGACGATGCATTGCCCCAAGTTCACGTCTTCGATTCGCAAACCACACAATTCTCCTGCCCGCATCCCGGTTTCGGCTGCCAGCCAGTAGAAGGATTTGAATGGCTCGTTGGCTGTAGCGATGATGCGCTGGATTTCATCCAGCGTGAAGAAGAACCGTGCCGGCCGCGAAACCTTTGGAAGCACAAGTCCTTCAAAGGGGTCGTGTGAGACATATCCCCAAGCTCTGGCACCGCTCCACATCATTCGAAGCGTCAGTACCAAGTTGCGGCAGCTCTTGGGAGCCAATGTGCAGCGTTGGACGAACATTTGGATCTTCTGTCCTCCGATGTCCCTCATGGCATAACTCCCGAAGTAGGGAGCCAGCCATTTCTTGAGCTGGCTCCGAACCGCAAGCTGCGTTGATTGTTTATGCTGAGTGAGCGCGTTGGTCTTCCAAATTTCGACAAACTCAGCAAAGGTTGCTGTTCGCAACGCTCGATAGTTGATGCTGTTATTGATATACGTATAAATAATGCAATGATTTAACGCAAAAAAGAAGGCATCTCAGACTGCTCGATGCAAGCCCGCAACTTGTTCTTCGATCTTCCGATTCCGTTGATTGTCCGGATAATGTCCTCCATGAGCTCCTCAACGTCCTGGGGACAACTATTCGCCAGTTTCCGCTTGGCCTGAGACCAAACCCCTTCGTCCGGGTTCAACTCCGGGGCGTAGGAAGGAAAATATTCGATGTGCAGACGCGGATGTTGACGGCGCAGCTGTTCGATCGGCTTGCCCTTGTGCGTACTGGAGTTATCCAGCAAGGCCATCACTGGACCGGGGAGATGCCGCAGCAGGTGACGTAGGAAAAGACATACTTCTTCCTGTCCGATATTGTCATAGAAAAGATAGTAGTAGAGATTTAATCGCTGCCGTTTTGGGCTGACCGAAAGGCCGGAGATCACGGAAATTTTATCCCGCCGATAAACATGCTGATGAACCGGAGTTTGCCCCACAGGCGCCCAAGTCTTAACCACATTGGGAATCAACATAAAGCCGGATTCGTCCGCAAACACTATGTGGGCGCCCAGCCGAGCGGCTTTTTTTTAATGCCTGGCCATTGTTGGTTTTTCCATTGCTCGACCTCTGACTCGTCGCGCTCGATCGCCCGCCGCTCCGGTTTCTGATGACTCCACTGCAAGCGATGCATCAATCGCCCGATGTGATTGGGGTGGTAGCGGATGCCGAACTCCTCGGCAATGAGTAAGGCAATGCGCGCCGTCGTCCATAGGTTCGTCCGATATCCACGGGCCATGGCGCCTTTCAGCAGCAACTGGACCAGGCGCTGTAACTGCTTCGCTCCTAACTTAGGCGGACGCCCCGGAGAAAAACGAACCTGTAACGCTTTCTCTCCTCCCCTTCGCCGCACACGGTACCAGCGCAGCACCGAACTCGCTCCGCAGCCAATGCGTCGCGCCGCTTCGTTGAGCGAACAGCCCGAATCCACCAAGGCCAAAGCTCGCCGGCGCCGGTCCTCCAGCAGATCGGCACTCCCTTTGGGTCTGGGCATAGATGTTCAGGCGGAGAGCAGAGCACCTACAGTATGGAATTCTTTTTAGAGGAAAGCTATTACATTATTTATACGTGGCTCAATAACGTGCTGTGGACGGAGACGGGCGAGATTGGGATCGAAGCATCACCGGCTCTGGCGTCCGTGGCGCTTCTATTTCCAGCCCGGCTCTCGGTGTTGAAAATCCTTGCTGTTCTTCGCGCTTCAATCAACACCATCGCTTCCTCGTCTCGCCGATTATGCGGATGGCAGACATGTGGGTGATACTTCCCTTACTCTGCTGCCGGGGGTTGTGACCCGACCTCCGCATTAAGGAACGCTTCGCCTGCCGTTCCCCACTCTGCATTAGTTCTTGTGGTTGATGAAGACGCATTCAGGTTGATTATGTCACTTCAATGACCAGGACATTGCCGGGAAAAAACAACTCCTGTAACTACTTCTGTTGATCTATAGCGCAACTTACGGGATATGCGTCCGGACGGCGCTGTCAAGACGCCGGTGCACGAGAGATATCGTTGTCAGAATATCGAGCGCGTCCTGTTCCGTAACGTTCCAGTGGATTTTCGGTGCGTGCGCCGTAGTATTCCGGAATGCCCCGAATAGTCCCTTGATAAGGTTCATCAGCCCGGAATGCTCGCTGCGCTCGCTTTCAGTTGTCAGCGAATTAAACGCAAGTCGCGGGCAGCCGGCCTTCCCGATCCCCAGGGCTTCATCGACCAGTTGAGAGCCGTCCGAGCCAAGGCCGGTTTTCTGGCGCAGCTTCTCCGCAATGCTTTTCGTTGCCTCGAATACCGCGTGAAAATAGTTATCAACGAGAAGTTCCGCGCGGCAGAACTTGAGAACATCGGCATGGACCTTCCGCTCGACAAGCGCTTTTCGCAGCGCGCTTGCCATCGCCTCCGCCTCCGTCAGCGTGCGCGCCATCGCGGCCTCGCGGAGTTTGTCGTCCTCTCCGAGTGTGAGACCGCTGAAGGCCAGAACAGTGTTCAGCTTTCCTCGTTCCGTTTCAAAGTAGTCCCGGTTTCCCGCGTGACGCACGGGATTCATCACGTGGGTGATAAATGCC
>JASHRE010000240.1 GCA_030037515.1 Candidatus Sulfotelmatobacter sp. | reverse complement strand
ACGCGAAGTCGATGACCATCGAGGGCGCCGTTCGCGACCTCGCTTGTCCTGTTCAAAATCCGGCTGGGACCGCAACTAGCTTCAGTTTGAAGTGCACTATGGATTGCGTTAGGCACGGCTCACCGATCATCATCCTCACCAAGGACGGGTTCATCTATTTCCCAATCTCTGCGGACATGCCTGATTCCGACCAGCGTGAAAAGATTATGCCTTTTGTCGGAAAATATGTGCAGGCCACTGGACCCGTATTCGAGCGAAGAGGAACTCGCGCGATTGCAATCACGCACATCAAGGAACTGAAGAACGTTCACTTGGACACCAGCGATGAATAACCCGAGAAAGGAGAGTCTCCCTCTCCGGGAGAGAGGAAGTGCTCTCTGGAGCAATGTAGGCCTGCCGAGCACACCTCCACAGTGTCAACCTACCACTCATTCAAAAGAGAACAACTTAGACCGTATCGAGCATCCTCTCGATACCATCTCGTACCAGTATCACAGGTAGAGATCACTGGTAGGAGTCGCAGGTTTGCCCAGTCTCAGCCTTCGCACGATGTCATTTGTGTCAGACTCCAGTCTCAACTTCCGATTTACGGCTACGTTCTGACTCGTCAACCGGGAGCAATCGCGATCACTTCCTACAAGCCGACTTCCCATTCCTTATCGCCGCCTGAATGAGTAGCTCAGGCGTCATTAACATCAACATGAGGTATTCTCTGGCTCCAAGCGAATCAGCTGAACCAGCCGAAGACGCGATCGCCCAGTGGGCCCGGGTGGCTGTATCCTTTGACGGGAAAGGAAATAGGGTGTACTCTCCTTTTCCAGATAGGAGAGAGCTTTGAGGAAACCGGTCGACCTCCCGCAGGGCACACTCGAAATGCTTGTTCTCAAGGCAGTCTCGCTGGACCCACTGCATGGCTACGGCGTCCTGCTGCGCATCCAGCAAATCTCCGGCGAGCGCCTCGAAATTCTGCAGGGTTCCTTCTACACCGCCATCTATCGTCTTGAGCGCCGGGGCTGGATCAAAGGCAAATGGGGTGAATCGGAGAACAATCGCCGGGCCCGCTTTTATTCGCTTACCGCTGCGGGTTCGCGCCAGCTTAAGGCAGAGACGGCCAGATGGACCGACATGGCCGCGGTTGTGGCCGGTATTCTCGATAAGAAGCCGCACGAGATATGAGTCTACTCGCCGCAATTCGCAGGCTCTGGCACTCCATCACGCCACGCACCCATAGCGATGTCGAAGAAGAGTTTCGTTCTACCCTCGACGCCTACCAGGAAGATTTAATCCGCCGAGGTCTCTCCGAAGAAGAAGCCCGCCGCAAAGCCCGCATCGACCTCGGCCGGCCCTCCGCCCAAAACGAAATCTATCGCGAGGCCATCGGCCTGCGTTTGTTCGATGAGTTAGGCGGAGACATCCGCTACGGTCTCCGCGCCCTGCGGCGCAATCCTGGCTTCGCTGTCGTCGCCGTGCTCTCACTCGCGCTCGGCATCGGCGCCACCACGGCAATGTTCTCGCTCATCTATGCCGTCCTGCTGCACCCGTTTCCCTATAACGACGCCGACCGCATCATGAACCCGGTCGTCGTCGACGACGGACATCCTGACGAGCCTTCCTGGTTTCCCCTTGGCGAGGCACAGTTCAACGACCTGCGCCTTGCAGCCCCGGTTGATTCGCTGCTTGGCTTCAACGGGCCGGCGCACATGGTGATCACCGGCAGCGCACTTCCGGAAGACATCCGGGGCATCTACCTCACCGAGAACGCCGGGACTTTCTTTGGCTTGCGCCCGCTTCTCGGTCGCAACCTCGAGCCATCCGATGCAGAGAATGGTGGCCACTCCGTCGTTGTTCTCAACTACCGTTTCTGGCAGAGTCACTTCGGCGGCGATCCCAACATCCTCGGGCGAACGCTGGAAATCGATCACGCCCCCTACACCATCATCGGGGTCATGCCGCGCAGCTTTTCATTCAATGACACCAACGGCGTCGGCGATGTTTACCTGCCGGGCAGTCTCATGCGGAGTTTTGTCAACGTTCCCTATTGGTACCTACCGTGGATCAAGCTCCGGCGCCACGTCACACTTGCCGCCGCCAATGCTGCGCTCGAGCCCATCGTGCGCCAGTTTGCGAAAGAGCATCCCGAACGCTTTCCCGATCACTGGCATCTCGCGCTGCAGCCCATCATCATGCCCTACGAGCAGCAAACCGGCCGCACCCTGACGCTTCTTCTCGCAGGCGTTGTACTCCTGCTGATCATCGGCTGCGCCAACTCCTCCATCCTTCTGCTCGCCCGTGGCCGCACGCGCCAGTCTGAGCTTGCCCTCCGCAAAGCGATCGGCGCCAGTCGCTGGCGCATCGTTCGCCAGTTGCTCGTCGAAGCCGTCGTCATCTCCTCGACCGGCGCCGTCCTTGGCGTTGCTGCGTCTTACTGGCTTGCGAAGCTTCCCTTGTTGCTTTCTCCTGATTCCTTTCCAGCCGAGTCCGTCATCCGCATCAACGCTCCCATCCTCGTGTTCTCCGTCGCGCTCGCGCTGCTCTGTGGCATTCTCCTCGGTCTTGTCCCCGCTTTGCGTCTCTCGTGTCAAGATTCCGCGCGTATGCTCCCCGGCAGGCAGATTGGCGCCGTTGCCGCTCCCGCAAGGCATCACTGGAGCGTTCTCATCACCGCGCAAGTCGCGCTCACCCTTCTTCTCATGGCCACTGCGGGCACCGCCATCCGCAGCTTTCTCCAGCTTATGCAGATGCCGATTGGCTACGATCCCGCAAATGTCATGAAGGTCGACATGTCGCTGCACCTTCTCGACCCAAGCCGGTGGACCCGCCTTCGATCGCGCGTGGCGCGCACTGCTTACATCGACGAGATCCGGGAGAAGATCGCATCCGTTCCCGGTGTCTCCACTGTCGCCGTCGGTGCCGATACTACGCCGCCCTATGGTGGCATAGAGAGCTCCTTCACTATTGACGGAGCTCGCGGTGGCGAGCAGCTGGAGGCCCGTTTGATGCTGGTTGACCATCGATATTTCTCGGCGCTCCGCATCCCTGTGCTGCAGGGTCGCATCTGGAACGCCGATGAAAACAACCGCGGAGACTTCATCGCAGTCGTGAATGGCGCTTTCGCGAGGCGCTATGTCTCCTCGTCCGATGCCCTGCGCCGTCAGTTACGCATTCCCGGTCTCATACCTCAGAATCACTTCCAGGTCGCCTCTGCGCAAAGCACCGCATGGCGTCAGATCATCGGCGTCGTGGGCGATGCGCGCAACGATGGCCTCGATCGCCCCGTCGCCCCCGCCATCTACCTTCCCTACACCGCTATGATGCTGCCCTACGCTGAGTTCTTCGTCCGCACTCAGGGTGATCCGTCCACCTACCTGCTCTCCATCCGCGCCGCTATCGCATCCGTCGCTTCCGACCAGCCGATCTCCAACCGCACCTTCAATGGCACCTTCACGCTCAACGAAGCCATCGAGCACGACGCACAGTACAGCCGCCAGCGGCTCTTCTCCATATTGTTTGGCGTCTTCTCTGCCATGGCACTGTCGCTCGCACTGGTTGGGATCTTCAGCGTTGTCGCTTACAGCGTGGCGCAACGCACGACGGAGTTCGGCGTCCGCCTGGCGCTGGGCGCGCCGCGCACGAAGGTCCTGTGGGTCGCTACGCGCATCGCGCTCGTCAGCGTGGCTGCGGGCATTGTCATCGGTGTTGCCGTTGACAGCTTTCTCGGGGCCATCCTCGCCCACTGGATGCAAAGCGCCTTTGCCGGGGGTAGTCTCATCGCGGCCATCGCACTTCTCGGCCTCAGTGCACTCCTCGCTTGCTTGTTGCCTGCCCGCCACGCCATCGCTGTCCCACCCGCCGAAGCTCTGCGGTACGAATAAGACCTATCCCGTCTGACCGGAGCGGGGGTGCCCTGTGCGGGAGTCACTCCAAGGCAACTCACTCATCGGGACTGGCTCCGACACGAGAGTGTGGGTAGGTATCGGCAAATGGGCATGGCATCTTTCGTGCGACCAGACGCCGCTGCGGCGAGAAAACGTGGTGCCATGCCGACTTATCGGTACAAACCGATGCCAGTGAGCGCATTGGCGACTTACCACTCGTCGCGAAAGTCGCTAAAGAGTCAACTGCGAAGATCAATTGCCCGACAAGCCGGTCGCGCATCGAGAACAGGTTCCAGACGAATCCGCATTCCTCCGGCGGTTGATGCCAGCGCCGCAACCGTGGCGGATTGCGCTCCTGCACAGTTTGCGGTACGCACTTTCATCGTCAGGTTAATGAGTCAGGGTTGAGAAATCAGGAATCGCAAAATTCACACTTGACATCGATAGAAGATCCACTACCATATGGTTGTGGATAGCCTGGGCACAACATTTGCGGCTTTGTCTGATCCAACCCGGCGGGCGATGATCGAGCGGCTCTCTCGTGGGCCCGCTTCTGTGCACGGCTTGACGGAACCGTTTGCACTCTCGCAGCAGTTGATTTCAAAACATATTGCCTACCTGGTGCGGGCGCGGATTGTGGTCAAGACCAAGCGTGGACGAGAGAGCGTTTGCCGGCTTAGGCCCGAGGCGATAAAGACGGTCAGCGACTGGGCGATTAGTTATCGCCAACTCTGGGAAGAGAGTTTCGAGAAGCTGGATGCGGTTGTGACTCAGATGAAAAAAGCGGAGCTT
>JASHRE010000239.1 GCA_030037515.1 Candidatus Sulfotelmatobacter sp. | reverse complement strand
TCGTCGTTGCAGCCAGCGCGTGCGAGTCCGCGCGCTTATTGTTGAACTCGAAGTCCACGCTCTTTCCCGACGGATTGGCAAATTCGTCCGGGGTCGTCGGCCGCAACCTCATGGACACAGTCGGAAGTGAGGGCATCGGATATTTTCCCCAGCTCGAAAAAATGCCTCCCCACAATCACGATGGCGTCGGAGGCATGCACATGTATTTGCCTTGGTGGAAGTTCGGGCGGAAGAATGATTTTCTCCGCGGCTACCACACGGAATTCGGCGGTGGCCGCGGTATGCCTGCCGTTGGAGACTATGACCTGCTCTGTGACGAGTTCGAAGGCTACGGAATCTCTCTGAAACAGGAATGCAAAAACAAGTACGGCACCCACATCAGATTCGCTGGCCGCGGTGAAATGATCCCTAACGAAAATTGCTATTGCGAAATCGATTCCACGACGCTCGACCAGTGGGGCATTCCGGTTCTTCGTTTTCACTGGAGGTGGGCCGACAACGAGGTCAAGATGGCGAAGGATATGCAAGAAACCTATCGCGCCATCGTGGAAGCCGCCGGAGGAGTCTACTTGACACACACGCCCGACGACGGCTCGCATCCCTACGGCATTGCCGACGGCGGTTTCATCATTCACGAAGTCGGGACGGTGCGGATGGGAGAGCGCCCGGCAACTTCTGTGCTCAACCAGTTCTGCCAAGCGCACGATGTGGAGAATTTGTTCGTGACTGACGGTGCTTGTTTCGTGACCAACTCCGACAAGAATCCCACGCTGACAATCATGGCGCTCACGTGGCGCGCTTCGGATTATCTGCTGGATCAGGCGAAGAAAGGGAATCTGGGCATATGACCATCTCTCGGCGCGACATTCTCAAGTCCTTGACGGTTACCGCCGTGGGCGGATCGGTTTTGCGTGGCATTCCGCTGGAAGCCGCGGAATACGCTCATGGACTGATCAACGCCGAAAAGGCCAGCACTGAAACCTACACCCCCAAGTTCTTCTCCGCACACGCATACAAGACGCTGCAAAACCTTTGCAACACGATCATCCCGGCCGATGACGAATCGAAGGGAGCCATCGAGGCGGGCGCACCCGAATTCATCGATCTGCTTACCAGCGAGAACTCCGAATATCAGCTCGTTCTCGGAGGAGGACTGATGTGGCTCGATAATGCCTGCCTTGACCGCTACGAAAAGCTGTATCTCGAATGCTCGCTCGAGCAGCAAAACGAAGTTCTGGGCGAAATCGCTTACCGCAAAAACGCGAAAAAAGATCCTAGCCTGGATCCGGGAATCCATTTTTTTAGTTTCCTTCGCAAACTCACCGCTGACGGATTCTTCACCAGCGAAATCGGAATCGCCTACTTGGGTTACATCGGCAATACCTATGTCCACGAGTTCCCGGGGTGCCCGCCGGTTCCTGAAACCTGAGCAGATCCTTCGTCGCCCTGACATCGTCCCCCTGCGACACCCGTGTCGGGAAGGGCCTGTTGTCGCCGGCAGGAACCGTGAAGGCGCAGGTGAGTGGGAGCGGCCGGATTCTCTCTTTCCCTATCGCGGCGATACCGCACTGTCAGACCGCGCTCGAAGGCTTATCTTCACCCTTCTGACGCGAGAATTCCTCGCGAAATGAAAATATCGTTGCAAACGCAAGGTTACGCAAAACAAAACAATGGGCAAAATAAAACCACAACCAGACAAGTCGTCCAGGGCCGATTGCGACCCGGTCGCATACACCCGCGGACTTGTGGTTCGCCATACCGTTTTTACTGTATTCAGCAGTCCGGGCAAAAATCGTTAGCATTCTGGGTTTGCGGTTTCGATCGTTGAAGGGTTCAGGGTCACAACAGGGGTGTGCCCATGCGGCTGTTGGTAGCCGATGACTACGAGATTGTCAGACGTGGACTGCGTTCTCTTTTGCTTGAACAGCCAAACTTCACCGTTTGCGGCGAAGCTGTAGACGGACAGGACGCCATCGAGAAGGCTCGCGATTTGAAACCAGATGTGGTGGTGATGGATGTCAGCATGCCGAGGCTGAACGGTCTCGAAGCGACCCGTGAGATTCGACGTACGCTGCCCGAGTGCGAAGTGTTGATTCTCAGCCAACATGAAAGTGCCGAAATGGCGAGGCAGGCTCTTAAAGCCGGGGCACGCGGATACGTCGTGAAGAGTTCGGTTTCAAAAGACTTGATCTCTGCACTCACAAAACTGTCGCGGGGTGAATACTTCTTCGATCCCGCGATACTCGATCAAGCGCCCTCGCTTCACACAGACATTCATGAGATCCTGCAACGCAGTGCTGCCTTTGAGCATGCGTTACGGCAAAGTGAAGAGCTTTACCGCTCAACTTTTCAGTCGGCGGGGGTCGGAGTCGCTCATGTAAGCCCGGAAGGAAGATGGCTGCGAGTGAATAAAAAGCTCTGTGACATTGTGGGCTACAGCGAACCAGAGCTGCTGAATCTCACCTTCCAGCAGATTACGCACCCCGACGATCTACCCTCCAACCTCGATCACACGAAGAAGCTGCTGAATGGTACTCTCGACACGTTCGCGATGGAGAAGCGTTACATCCGAAAAGACGGTTCGCACGTGTGGATCAACCTGACGGTTTCCTGTATTCGGGACGCTGGCGGCAAGCTGAACCATTTCATATCGGTGATCGAGGATATTAACGCAAGAAAAGCTGCTGAGAATGCGTTGCGGGAGAGTGAACAGCGCTATCGCAGTGTCACGGATGCCGCTCCCCTCATGGTTTGGATGTCCGGTGCCGACAAGCTCTGCTATTACTTCAACAAGGGCTGGTTGGACTTCGTCGGGCGCACTCTCGAACAAGAGGCAGGAAACGGTTGGGCAGTGAACGTGCATCCCGATGACCTTGATCGCTGCCTGCAAATCTACAGCAGCAGTTTTGACGCCCGGCTCCCGTTTGAAATGGAGTACCGGTTGCGGCATCACGCCGGGCAGTATCGCTGGATTTTTGATCGTGGGCTGCCTCGCTATGCGCCGGATGGAAGGTTTGAGGGTTATGTCGGAGGCTGTCTGGACATCCACGACCGAAAGGAGGCGGCAGAGAAAGTCCGCCTGGCGGAGGAAACCTTGCGCTTGATGAAAATACAGGATGAGGAACGACGCAAGATTGCCCGCGAGTTGCACGATAGCGCCGGCCAGACCTTGACCGCCCTCGATTTGAGCCTTGCCCAGCTGCTGGACCGGGCACAGGTTGTGGCACCGGAGTTGGCGAAACAAGGAAAGGAAATCGAAGCAATCGTTCAACAACTGTTTCGCGAAATACGAACCACTTCCTATCTGTTGCACCCTCCGCTGTTAGACGAGGCTGGACTTTCTTCCGCTCTAAACTGGTACGTGCAGGGGGTTGCGGAACGCAGCGGAATCCAAATTAATCTTAGCGTCTCTGACGATGTTGGGAGGCTTCCTGCTGAGATGGAACTTGCGGTCTTTCGGATGGTGCAGGAATGTCTAACCAACATCCATCGTCATGCCGAGAGCAGGACTGCTTCGATACGATTGGCGCGCCGGCAGGATGGTCTTTGGATCGAGGTGCGGGATGAGGGCAAGGGTATATCGGGCGATCGGTTAGCCGAGATCCAGTCGCGAGGCTCGGGAGTCGGGATCGGCGGTATCCGCGAGCGACTGCGCCAATTCGGTGGCGAGATGAGAATCGAATCGAATAGTTCTGGTACAACAGTGTTCGCCAGCATCCCACTCCCCAAGGGTGCCAGCTCAGAGGATCAGGAGCCATCTCGGGCTGCGGTCTAGCCGGAGGGAGTGCGTGTCGTTGCAGGTCAAACCACCAATTTGCGCCCTAAAAGTCCCGCCCTCGGGGGCTCGAGATAGAAGGGGCTTGTAGTAGATTTCTGAATGCCCTCATTGCGCCAGAAGGGTACAAATCAAAGCACAATGGGGGTGACCCGCCGCGCCAACACATTTCAGAGGCAAGTCCCGCACGGGTGATAGATATTCTTGTGATATAAACCACTCGCCCATTCTGCATCAGTTTTCCGGCTCGTCCGGGCGATAAAGGTATTCTATGGCTACTTCGCGGCGTGCGTTTTTGGGAGTGACGGCTGGAGCGGCGGCGTCCGTGATGCTTCCGCATCTGGCGAATGCGGTGGTTCAGTCTGATGAAAACGCAAGTTTGTCTCGAGCGCTTCCCGCGGTCCTCCGTGTACGGGCTGCGCCCTCGCAAGTCGTCAGCTCTTTCGATCCCGACCAAGCCTTCGCAACCTCGATGGACATACAGTCACGCGAGTCGATCGATAAGATCTACACACCCGAAAACGTTAAGCTTTGCCTGTCTGCGGGCTGGGGACCAATCAGCTACCGCCTGCATACGCCGGAGACCATCGATTATTGGCATTGGAATCCCAATGGACGTTGGACGGACGAAGCGAACCAGCGCGGATATTTCGTGGGCAGCTCGCAATTGGGTGAACCGATTCGCAATTCATTTGGCTACAGCCTTCCGCACCGCGGTTGCACGCACAATGGCGGCACCGACCGCGGTTATTCCCGCCTCACGGACGGAGATCCCAAGACGTTCTGGAAGAGCAACCCTTACCTGACCAAAGCGTTCACCCACGAAGACGACTCTTTGCATCCGCAATGGATCATTGTTGACTTGGGCGAATACTATGACGTGAATGCGATCCGCATTGACTGGTGCGAACCGAGCGCCCGCGAGTACGAAGTGCAGTATTGGGTCGGAGCCGACCCCATGAACTGGGAAGAGCCGGCCATGGATTCCACGAATCAGGGAGGTGAATACCTTCCTGTCTCGAATCAGGCCATGGGTAACTGGCTTCGTTTCCCCCACGGTGCTGTTCACCAGGCGAAAGGTGGGAGCGTAACCTTAAAACTCGCCGACAATCTGATTTCAACCCGTTGGGTTCGCGTCGTGATGACGCAGTCGTCCAACCAGCCGGGGCCACACGGAAACGATGACGTGCGGCACCGCGTGGGATACGCCATTTCTGAAGCTTATGTGGGCAAAGTGGATGCCGACGGCAGGTTTGCCGATTTCGTCAAACACGCGCCTGACGGTCGTCAACAAACGGCGACCTATTGCTCTTCCACAGACCCATGGCACACCGCCGAAGATCTGAGTCCGCACGGGGACCAGACCGGCTGGGATCTGTTCTTCACCAGCGGCATCACCAACGGTTTACCAGCGCTGATCACCGTTCCTCTGATTTACAGCGTTCCCGATGACGCCGGCGCGATGATCGCCTATTTGAAACAGCGGGGGTATGCCATCAGCTGGGTTGAAATGGACGAAGAAGCCGACGGGCAGTACTACATGCCTGAGGACTATGCCGCACTCTATATTCAATTTGCGGACACAATCCACAAGGTCGATCCGACTCTCAAGTTGGGCGGACCGGTCTTCCAGGGTATTAATCAGGACGTGTCAGTCTGGCCCGATGCGCGGGGAAACAAGTCCTGGTTCGGCCGCTTTTACGATTATCTGAAGTCGCACAATCGGGAGGCGGACTTGACGTTCGCTTCTTTCGAGATTTATCCCTACGACGCCTGCACGATGAAATGGGAGGATTTGTACCGTTGCTGCGAGCTGACACGCAGGACCTTGCAAGCCTTTCGCGATGACGGGTTGCCTGCTTCCATTCCGCTCATGAACACGGAAAGCAATCTTTCCGGTTCGCTTTCGGTTTACATGTCCGACATTTTTTCGGCTCTCTGGCTGGCCGATAATGTCGGCAGCTTCTTTGCCGAGGGCGGCGCCGTTTACATCCACTCGCCTATCGAACCAAGCGTCATCGAGCATGGCTGCCAAGGCTGGGCGATCTGGGGCAACGCCCTGTGGGACCGCAATGCAAACATCATTGGCTATACGGCCTTCTACCATGCCTGCCGGATGATCAATAACGAGTGGGTGACGCATCGCAGCGGCACGCATCATCTTCATTCCGTCGATGTCGGAATCGTAGACTCCGCCGGCAATGCTGTGGTCACCAGCTATGCGGTCCGGCGCCCGGACGGCCGGTGGGCCTTGCTGCTCATCAACAAAGATAAAGATCACGCCCATCCCGTTCGAATCGCCTTTGAAAGCAGTGGCGCGGCGGGACACTTCTCGGGCTCAATTCGAATGGTCACGTTTGGCAGCGAACAATACGTCTGGCATGGCGAGGACGACGCCACCGCCCACGCCGACCCGAACTTACCGCCCCTTGTTTCGTCAATAGATGCCTCAGCACAAACTGTGTTCACGCTTCCCAAAGCGTCCATCACCGTTCTGCGCGGTGAAGTTTCGGGCCTCACGGCCTAGGAGAAAATTCATCGCAACCAAAAGCTCCACAAGATCCTGATGGCCAGCATTCCCGGTCTCCTAAATCGGCGGGCGACGAGCGCTCTTTGCGGCGACTTTTCTGACCCAGGTCCCCGGCCTCTGATAGGAAGGTTCGGGAAGCGCTTGTAGATCGGTGGTGAAACTCCACTTCAACTTCCATCTGAACTCTAGCGGGTTGGTGTCCGTGTCGCTAAGCGAGTGCGGGCGATGAAGTCTCACGCATCGACCCTCCGGTCGTGTCCGCCTCTGGAACGGGAATGCGAGTGGCGATTTTCGTGCCGTTGTTATCGGATTCGATCGCCAAGGTTCCGCCCAACTGCCGAACCCGTTCCCTCATTCCCGTAAGTCCTACACCGGCAGTTCCAGGCAATGTCATCTCATCCAACTTTTCGGTTGGAATTCCCTTGCCATTGTCTTCCACACTCACAACCACCTCGTCGCCATCATGCTGAAGATGAATTGTTGCCGTGGCACTGCCGGAGTGGCGATGGATGTTGGTGAGGCACTCTTGAACAAGCCGGAAGATGGCGGTTTCCACATCGCGCGGCAGCCGACCGAAATCGGTTGGACAATCGAGGTCCACGTCGATTTTGCTGCGCCGTGAAAAACCATCGCAGTACCAACGAAGGGCAGAAGGAAGCCCTGCCTCATCGAGCAAAGGGGGATGGAGCAGGTGAGAAATTGTGCGCACTTCCGTGCTCATTTGTTGAACCAAATTTTCGCTGTCGATGACGGTGGAGCTACTTCTCGTCAGTCGGTCGATGTCTGCCCGTACACCGGCCAAATTCATTGAAAGCGCTGCGAGCATCTGTCCGATACTGTCGTGCAGCTCGCGGGCAATCCGCCGCCTTTCTTCGTCCTGAAGATGAAGCAGGCGCGCAGAAACCATCCTGAGGTGCTGGTTAGCGGTATCCAGTTCTCCCGTGCGTTCCTGAACCCGGGCTTCCAGTTCTCCTTGCGCGTTTCGGAGCCTTTCATTGTCGCGACGACGTGCCTCCCCGAGCGCCACGATGACCGTAGATGCAAAAAAAAATGCTGACCCGCCAATCGATCGGGTGGGGTTTGGAGCCAGCGCAGACTGTCCCGGAATCAGCCAATACATCGCCCCACCCAAGGCGACAATCATCGCCAGAATGGATGGTCCCACGCCGCCGTACCAGGCGACAAACGTAACCACAGGCAGCAAAATTAAGTAGGCGACGTTATCTCCGATGAACGGATTCAGTGTACGGCAAGCCCAGAGGATTCCTAGGATCGCGATGACAGCAAACAGGTAACGGAAGGTGGAAGTTTGTATGAAGCGGGCGGTGGCAACGCACGACATGGTCTCACCTCGTTCTATTCAGGCAGGGAAACTCTCCAACCGAGAAAGACAGCAGAACGAAGTGGGCCAGGGCAATGATAACAGGGATCAGGGATGAAACAACGTTCCGGAGTTCAGTCACTGGTCGTGTCGCCCGCTGGCACAAACAGAAAGTTGCACCCCAACTGCCTGTGCGCTGAACTCGGGTGCGTTCAGATTTTTGCCAACTCACTTTCTTACATCGCCAGCTTCCCCACCGCTCCTTGACTTGGTCCAGATCTGGCCTGCCATCTCTGCGCAATGGCCGGACAGACGATCTCCCACTGCCGCGTTGTCGAGAAGCTGGGTGGCGGCCCCTGGTTTCCATCAATACCGACGGGAACCAGCGCAATGCAATTGTTCCGGCGGTGCGGAACTATTGCTCTCATTCCGTTTGCAGAGTCCGCCATCTCCGGTTCGACTCGCATAACGGATGCGAATCGCAGCTCATACGCTCCGATCTGCACGGATCCAACATGACCAAGCTCGCCAGATCGAGTCGGGGAATCGGTTCGCCGGATGGAAAATGGCTGGTATAGCGAGCCAACGCGGAATCGGTGGATAAGGTTTTCCGTCTTCCACCAGAAGGCGGCGCTCCACCTGAGCTTGCCACCGCGGCGGGCGAACCTCTATCGGGCGGAGCCGCACATCCGTCCACCCATTTCACCTGGGGGCTGATCTTCGATTTTTCCTGGCCGCGCGACGGCAGGCGATTGCTGGCGTCCAGGGGCGAGCGCAACCAGCGACGTGGTGATGATCTCGAATTTCCCTTAGTTTCTGTCTCCCCTGGCTGATTAAGAAGACCTGGGAGAGTGGCCAACCTCCCGTCCATCCCGGGTTCTTCGCCCAACAGCTGCGGCAGGTTCTGCCGATAGGAGTTGCAACCTCCGTGCACCTGTCGCGTATACAGACGGAAGGCATTTCGACGGCTGAATACAATTGCACGCGAGTTGGGGCTGGGCACGGCTGTTGGATGGGCCGGCCGTGGCGCTATAATTGGTGCGGCATTATCTCTTCCTCAACGCATTCCCAGGACTTCAC
>JASHRE010000238.1 GCA_030037515.1 Candidatus Sulfotelmatobacter sp. | reverse complement strand
TCCCTGCTGCAAAGCTTGCTTCCAAAAAGTGATTTGGATGAATGTAACTGGAGTTTCGCTCGTCCGAAGGGCAGTGTCAAGAATCAGTGTGCGCAGAGGTGCTAATACCGAGGTGCTCGCGTTCGGCCCAGACTGCAGGCGTTGACAGACTTAATCCCGAACCACGAAGTGTGGCCTTTTTGCCACAGACGGAGTTTCCGGCCAGGTTGTAATCTAGAGTGTTTACACCTCGTCTGCGATCTTGATTCGCGAGCAAACAATCCGCTCGGCCGTGGAATGCTCAGGCATAGGCCTTCACAGTGGCGCGCTGGTTTCGATGCGCATCCTTCCGGCCCAGTCGGGCTGTGGAATCGTCTTTCGCCGCACCGATCTAGACGGGTTCGAAATCGAGGCGGTGAGCCGCAACGTCGCCCGCGTGAGCTACGCCACCAGCTTGATGAAAAAGGGCGTTCTTATTTCGACCACCGAGCACCTGCTCTCGGCCTTCATCGGCATGGGCATCGACAATGCGATTGTGGAGCTCGATACGCTGGAATTGCCCATTTTGGATGGCAGCGCTCTTCCCTTTGTGCAGATGATCCAGAAGGCGGGCATTCGCAAGCAGCGGCGATCGCGAACCTACCTGAAAATTCGTCGGGAAATGGAACTCCGGGAAGGGAACAAGTTCATTGGCGTGTACCCCGGAGAAAGCTATTCCGTTTCTTATTCGATCAATTTTCCCCATCCGCTCATTGGAAAGGAAACTTTCAAAGTTGAGCTGAGCAACGGGAGTTACCTGCGCCACATTGCGCCCGCGCGCACCTTTGGCTCGCGGCAGGACGAGCAGGCCATGCGCAATATGGGTCTCATTCGCGGGGCGTCGAAGGAAAACTGTATCGTGCTGACACGGGATGGGCTGGAAAACGGTCCGCTGCGTTTTGCCGACGAGTTCGTGCGCCACAAGATTCTCGATCTGGTCGGCGATTTGGCGTTGCTGGGGAAACAGATTCTGGGCAATATTGTCGCTGACCGCGCCGGTCATGCCATGCACACTGCTCTGGTGTCGCGCATCCTGCGCGACAAATCGTTATGGGAAGAAGTCACGGTGGACGACGAGCAATTGGAGCGGACAGCTCGTGCGACATCCCACGCTGCGGCGGGGTCCGCGCTCTAGTCTGTTCCGCGCTGTGGTCTGCTCACGCCAGGAAACTGGCACGACGCTAGTCGGCCGGTTCGCACGGCGGTTCGGCGGGTTCGCCGGTCTCGGCCTCCCGCTCGCGAATCAGCCGTTCTAGTTCGGCTCGCGTCCGATCAATGAGGGCCGCGGCAAACTCTCTGGCCGATTCCTGCCGCTCTTTCGAGAGGTCTCTCACGCGCATGTCAAGCAGAGGAATATCCTGCTCGAACCAGCGCAGCGTTCTCTGCACTTTCGCGATGCGAAAATCGTTATTCAACATAGGCTGGTCTTTGGAACGCGTCGGTACGATCAGTCCATCTTGCCAGCCGTGACGAAGGGTACAAGTCGCAAGCAGGGTACGTGCTCAAACAGGAGGCGAGGTAGAGTTTTGATTTGCTCGTGATACCCCTGCCGGCCGCGCTAGTCGGGGTTGAGGTTCACTTTTCGATGTGATCACAGGTGAAACATGAGCGGCAGATGAGGTCTGAAATCCATTTGCTTGTTTCGACGCCTGCCGTCAAATTCAATTTCGAGCAAGGAAGCAGCTCCCGTTCGAGACGCTAGAATTCCACTCTCAACCGCCGTTTGCCCCGCCTGAGATCGAAGCGGCAGGGGAGTGGTCAGAGTCAGGCCGGTGATCTCACGAATTCCAATTGGGTGCTCCCTGAACCACTGTTCGCGATGGGCCCGTCGCATGAAACCCAGATAAACCCACATTGGCTCCTCGATCCCTGCCTCGCCGACGTGCATCACAGCCGGGTCGGCCAAGTACCCTGGCCGGTATTCCCATGAGGGAAAAGGTGGCCCTGTCTCTGCAGAACTGAGAGGCCGCAGGCAAATGCCGAAAGGACAAGCGCGATTCCTGCGACCAGACCATCTCTCCCAAAGCAGCGTGCGCTTTGTCGGTTGACTCTGAGCCTCCCCTATATCTCGGATCCACACCAGCTCGATCATCGCGTTACGGAAGGCAAAACGGCGGTTGGCCGTACCCTGACCCGGATGCTGATGAGGAGGACCCTCATGCAATCCGAATGAAATCAGCTTCTCAGCCTCGGGGGCGCCGATTGCAGTACAGACGAACAAATGGTCCAACTCTATCCGCATCCCAGGTAGTGTAGTTAAGGCTGGCGAGCGGGCGCGAGAAAGTTCGGCGGTTCTTGACCCCGGGTTCCTAGCGAACCCTTCCCGAAGATTCTGCGGCGGAGATGCGGTCTTTTGCCCCCGGCATTTCTTCCTCCAGACGCTCGTCGAGCCAGCGCTCAAGCTGCTCCTGCGCAGTGTTGGGCAGGTTGTGGAAGCGCAATCCCGCTCGTCCCTTGAGGTCAGCCCAGACCACCTCGGCCTCGACATCAAATCGACTGTCCGTTTGCGGCAGTGTGAACTGCAGGCGTGGCACCGCGCCTTTGGGCAAGGCCTCATGCAGCATGACGGCGATTCCGCTCTCGCTGAGGTTGGTGCTGGTCGCATTCATGGCCTTCTCTCCCAGAACGGTTCTGACGAGCATTTTCACAGGATGGCGGAAGTACCTTCTGCGCTCGCGAACCATAAAATTCAGGGCCGCGTGGAAGCAACGGGAGGCATTGAGCATGCTGATCGGCTTTTGCAGAACGAAATTGGCGCCCATGCCGAACGCTTCCTGGGTCGTGGTTCTTTTTCCATTCAGGACGGCGAAAGTCACGGAATTCTTATTGCTGGGCGTAGCGCGCAGTCCATCGAGCACTTCCAATCCACCTCTCAGGTCATCGCAATCCACGATGACGGCGTCGAATTTTTCGGAGATGAGGATGTCGGTTGCCTTGCGCGCTTCATGGCAGACTTCGACATCGATCGCCATCTTTTCCAGGGTCGGCCGGATGACGCGCACCAGTTCGGGGTCCTGGCTCAGAAGCAGCGAGTCCAACGTCATATTCTCGATTTTACCGGCCCCTGACCTGGGCACGAAGGTACCAAAGGTCAGAGGCCGGTCGCGCGCTGGGCGTCGTTGCCGGTTTTAAGGAAAGTGCGCACATCCCGGTGTGAGGGCCCTAACCTTGACTGCTCAGATGTCTAAAGGCGGGGGATTCCTGCTTCCATCCAATTGGGATTATTAAGCGGGTTCTAGGAATATAATGCCAGGCGTTTCCAGTTCCCGCTTGTATCCTCAGGTCTCAAGGCAGGGGCTTTACGCTCCGGCAAAGAAAGTCGAGATAGCGAAGGGGAACTCGGTGACCGATGTAGTATGCGGGGGGTTGTTTTGCCAAAAATCGCAAATACAAACGAACATTGATCATGTCTGAAGTCGTCTATCTTTCTCTGGGATCGAATCTCGGACAGCGGCGCGAGCTGTTGCTCGCTGCGATTGAAAGGCTCCGCCGCGTGGGCCGGGTGGTGTCGGTCTCCTCGGTTTACGAAACTCAGCCTGTGGGAGTTGCCGACCAGCCCTGGTTCTTGAACTGCGCTGTGGCGGTTGAGTCCAAGCACCCGCCGGAACAGTTGCTCAACGAGATTCTCGCCATCGAACGCGACATGGGACGCGAGCGCACGCGCAAAAAAGGCCCGCGCAAGATCGACCTCGATATTCTTCTCTTCGGCGAGCGCGTGGTCGACTCGCCGGAGTTGATCATTCCACATCCGGCCATGCATCAGCGCCGTTTTGTTCTCGAGCCGTTAGCCGAAATCGCCCCGCAAGCGTGCCATCCCCTGCTGAAGAAAACGGTTCGAGAACTGCTGGCGGAATTCGATGACGGCCAGACGGTGCGCCGGATCGAAGCAAAGAACGATCACCGGACTACGGCAGAATGATCCGGCCGCCGGCTTCCTGCGGCGCCAGCAGGGATGATTCTTTCTCGGGAAATTGGGCAAAAAGGAAGTCAACGAACGCGCGCGATTTCGGCCGTCCGGACGTTCGATCATGCGCCAGCCGGACCAAAAACACCAGCGCTTTCAGCACTTCGGATTCGCGCAGAGTCGAGTAGCCTATGTGTTTCTGCTCGGCCTCGCGAAACTCCTTCAGCATGCCCTCGATCTCGACCGCCACGCGCCGCTGCGAGTCGCTGGTCAAGGGCTGCTCGTAGTGCAGGCCCGAGTCCACCAGCCGTTCATAGCGGTTCGCCAACGCCGAGATCCCGGCGATCAAGTCGCGATCCTTCAGGGTGCGGTCGGCGCGCGCGGCGCTGGCCAGAGCGAAAGTCAATCCCATGAGCAGATGCTCACGCTCATACATGAATTGGTCGGGCACTTCGATTTTCAGAAATAACGCCGCCGCATCCAGTTGGTCCGCCGGGCGTGGTTTTTCGTATTCGCGTGCCTGGATCAGGTAGGGACAGTTACTCGGGCAATCGAGTGTGATTTCGCGCTGCTCCCCACAGCATTGTGCGCAGATGCGGCCGTGGACCGCCGGGCAAAAGCGCTTCTCTTTCCGAATTTCACAAATGGCACAGGGCACGGGGCGCTCCTGATTCATTATGGCATCCCGACAACCCCATTTCCCATCAAGATGGCGCAATCCGTCAGTTCCATCATCCGCCTACGTGAAAAACCCTGTAAAAATGGCCCTCCGCGCGACCATAAATTAGAAAACCCGCGTAAAATAAGGTGATTTCCACAGCCTGTAGGTATAAGATAACGCCCACTGGTATTAAATCGATTCTAGCGAGGAGGAACGTAATATGGCTGCTGGTTTAACCAAGACTCAGCTGATCCGCCTGCTGGCGGAGAAAAACGAACTCAGCAATAAGCAGGCGGCGGCATTTCTGGAAGCACTGGCCGATACCGCCATCAAAGAAACCAAGAAGAATGGCATCTTCGTCGTGCCCGGATTGGGCCGCTTGAAGAAAGTTCATCGCAAAGCGCGCGTGGGCCGCAATCCCCAGACGGGCGAACCGATCCAGATCAAGGCCAAGACGACCGCGAAGTTCTATCTGGCCAAGGCCGCGAAGGACGCGATCGCTCCCAAAAAGTAGGTTCTTCCATGGACGGGATTTCGAAGGCCGGCCGCGCGCCGGCCTTTGAGTTTGGATAAAGGGAATTTGTCGGGACAGCCACCGGCGCCCCCGCGGGGCCGGTTTTTGCGTGATCGGGGGATGCCCTCGGTTGTCCAGTTGAGCGAGTTCGTCCCTGCCTGCCATGCTGAACTGGATCGTCATCGGAGTCGGCGACATCTCGAAACGCCGCGTCATTCCGGCCATTCAAGCCGAACCTCGCAGCCGTCTTTACGGAGTCGTTACTCGGGATCCGGAAAAAGCGAAGCCTTATACAAACCGCATCTGGACCAACCTCGATGAGGCCCTGGCGGATCCCGAAGTCGATGTGGTCTACGTCGCCACACCGGTCCTCCTTCACGCGCCGCAGACGATTCAATCCCTGACCGAGGGCAAGCATCTGTTATGCGAGAAGCCGATGGCGATGAACGAAGCCCAGGCCCGCGCGATGCTTAATGCTGCCGAAAAAAGCGGCCAGCTTTTGGGCGTTGCGTATTATCGCCGCAGCTATCCGAAAGTGCAGCGCGCCAGACAATTGCTCGAAGCCGGCGCGATCGGCAAACCGGTCGTGGCTGAACTCGCATCTCACGGATGGTTCGACGGAGAGGGCAGCCGATCTTGGCTGGTCGATCCAGCCAAAGCCGGAGGCGGGCCGCTTTACGACATTGCGTCCCACCGTATTGATGTGCTGAATTTTCTCTTCGGCCAGCCGCTCCGGGCAACCGGCCAGCTCTCCAACGTCGTGCATCATTACGCGGTGGAAGACAACGCCACCGTGCTCATCGAATATCTCGGCGGAACGCGGGGCGTGGTCGATGTTCGCTGGCACTCCAAAGTCGATCGCGATGAGTGCCGCATTCGCGGCACCGACGGCGAAATGGACCTGACGCCGCTGAATGGACCCGAGCTCGCCTATCCCGGCAGACATGAAAAGCTCCCGCCGCATTTCAACCTGCATTATCCGATGATCGAGAACTTCGTTGATGCCGTGCTCGGGAAGGCTCCTTTGCTCGCCAGCGGCGCAAGTTCATATTGGACGGACTGGGTGACGGAGCAGGTAAAAAAGTCAGCCGTGCACGCCTGATTGTTGTTTTCTGCGCGGGGAGGACTGGTGGACAACCGACAGACTCGGCTCGGCCGGTGGGGTGTAATCCTGCACAACATTGGTGCGGAGGCCAGAAGATAGCAACGCGCGCACGAGCTTGCGTACGAACTGATGAACGGTGGATATTGCAATTACCTACCAACAAGGTTCTTGTGGGGAAGAATACGGATTTGACTGCTTCAAGGTTTGCCAGCGCTGTCTGTTTCTGCAGGGGGGCAAGTTCCCAGCGATGAAGCTCCGCTTCCACAACGCCTCGGATCGCTTCTCGGCCTCCGCTTCGAGGAAACACGGTGTCCCGGTCCGTCGGTTGTTGTTGCCTCCGGCAACCAAATTGTGTTTTCCAAGGCGATGGGACACGCGGATACCGAGCGAAGGGCACCGATGACGACGGCAAGCGTCCAGCGGCTTGCCTCTCTATCAAAACCGATAACGGCCACAGTCATCATGGAATTGGTCGAACCGGGAAAACTGTCGCCGGACTCCTCGGTTAGGCAGTACCTTCCCGAACTGCCCGGCTTCTATCCAAACGTCACCTTGCGGGAGTTGCTCAACCATCAGTCCGCCGTGAGGGAGAGGCGCGGATGAGAGGGCCGTCCTCCTCAACACCGCACGCTTTCTGGCTCGATACCCGGGTGCACTGAGAGCAGTTGACTGTGCGACCTATACAGTCCCACCTTTCGGATGTACTCGGCTACGCGAGGATCAAGAAAGCGCCCCAGCGACTTGCCGGCGGCCGCGGCTTGGCGGATCGCGGTAGCCGAGGCAGGTTGGCGCAGATCACCAAGCAAGTGGATGGTCGCTCCGCGCAAAACCAGGTCGCCGCTGGCCGGATGTTTTTGAAAAGGTTTGGTTACTTCCTTTGGCGGGCGCAGCTTCTCCGGTAACGCATTGGCCACGTCGGCCAGAGAATAGCCGGGCCGTCCGGCCACGATGAATTCACATTCCCGCAGCAACTCCTCAGCGGCATGCCATTTGGAAATCTGGGCGAAGGCGTCGATCCCGATCAGAAAAAAAATCTGGTCGCTCGCCTTCAAAGAGTGCTTAAGTTGCCTTACGGTATCGATGCTGTAATTCGCCTTCGCCTGCCTCTCGCGGCGGAAAGAGGTCTCATCAGGGGGCGCTTCGAGCAAGGAAGGCAGGAATGCCTTCTCGTCTGCGGTGGCGAGCGCGAGCATGGCGAAACGATGAACAAAAGGGGAAAGTGGCTGGGTCTGTTTGTGCGGTGGGACGCCCACCGGTACCCACAAGATCCTGTGCAGTTTGCACTGCTCCATCGCTGCCCGCGCCAGAGTCACGTGTCCGAGATGGACTGGATCAAACGTTCCGCCGAACAATCCAATCTTCATAAGGGAGTCGAGATAGAACTAGCCAATTCTCAAGCCCGATGTACTGCTGGACAGCGGCCGCGGACCATCCTACATCAGGGGAGACCGTCCATCGGGCCAATGTCTTTCAAGGCAGCGGCTAATTTCAACAACCTGCCTTGCCCCGATGCAAGCGTAAGATGAACTCCTGTAACTATCACATTCTCCTGTTTAGCACTAGCATAACCGACATGCGAGGCACCCTCCCCCTACTTCGCATACCGTCCGCCCGTGCGCCCATTCTGCGCTATGGGGTCGCCGTGCTGAGCACGGCGCTGGCGCTTATTCCAGCCATCCTTCTGGCCGACGTCTCCGAAAGCCGGCTTGCCCTGTTCGGAGTAGCCGTCATGGTCAGTGCGTGGTACGGCGGCTGGAAGCCCGGCCTGGTTGCCACTTCGTTCGCGGTAACCGTAATCGCCTACTTTTCGCTCGCCGGCGAGCACACGCCCGCTCAGCTCCGCACTGCGATTGTTCGCCTGTCCCTGTTCTTTTTTGTAGCCATGCTCATCTGCTGGCTGAACGCGGCTCTGCGCAGCGTACAAGAGGATCTTCGCCGCTCCGAACTCGACCTCCGCTCGCTGGTCATGCATGCGCCCTACGGGATTTGCCGCTGCGATGGACAAGGCAAGCTTCTCGATGTGAATCCCGCATTCATGGAGTTGCTAAGCTATACCAAAGCGGAAGAGCTGATTGGCCAGCCGGTGATTTCGCTCTATGTCGATGCCGACCAGTGGTTCGAGCTGGCCGATTGCCTGCGCGCCTCAACGCCGTTCAAGGGGCTGACGGCGGAATGGAAGCGCAAGGATGGCAGTACGACGGGAGTGCGCGTGTCGGGTCGATCGGTCACGGACGGCGACGAGAACGACCGCGCTTTCGAACTCTTTGCCGAAGACGTCACCGAGCGTCGCGCGCTCGAGCAACAGCTCCGGCAATCGCAAAAAATGGAAGCGGTCGGCCGACTCGCCGGCGGCATTGCGCATGATTTCAACAATCTCCTGATGGTCATCTCAGGGTATTCAGAATTCCTGCTCGAACGCCTTGGAACTCAGCCCGAATTGCGCGCTCCTGCACAGGAGATCGCGAGTGCAGCCGAACGAGCATCCTCGCTCACGCGCCAGCTGCTGGCTTTCAGCCGGAAGCAGATGCTGGCCCCGAAGATCGTCTACCTCAACAGCATCGTGACCGAAAATCTGAAAATGCTCACCCGCATGATTGGAGAGGACATCGACCTGGTCATGCATCCCGCGGAAAATCTCTGGCCCCTGCGGGCCGACGCCGGACAAATCGAGCAAGTCATCATGAATCTGGCGGTGAATGCGCGCGACGCCATGCCTTCGGGGGGAAAGCTGACGATCGAAACCGCGAACGTCACGCTTGACGAAGATTATGCGCGATTGCACGCGCCACTGCAGCCCGGCGACTACGTCATGCTGGCTCTGAGCGATACCGGTGCGGGCATGGACGCCGAAACTCAATCGCACATCTTCGAGCCGTTCTTCACCACGAAAGGCACCAAGGGAACGGGCCTGGGACTATCCACCGTTTACGGCATTGTCAAGCAGAGCGGCGGCTACATCTGGGTTCAAAGTGAAGTCGGCAAGGGAGCCACCTTCCGAATCTATCTCCCACGAGTAGCCGCCAGCGGCGAGCCTGCCATTCCGCAGGCTTCAGCGATCGAAGAGACCCGCGCGGTCGAGCCGGGAACGGAAACGATCCTCCTGGTTGAAGATGAAGCCAATTTGCGCTATCTGGCGCGCCAATTTCTCGAGAAACAGGGATACAAAGTGATTGAAGCGGCCGACGGCGCCGTGGCCATGCAAATCGCCGTCGCCCATGAGGGCGTCATTCACCTATTGCTCACCGACGTGATCATGCCGGGCATGAACGGCCGTGAATTGGCCCAGCGCATTTCGGAGATCCGCCCCAACGTGAGAATTCTCTACATGTCGGGCTATACCGAGAACGTTGTGGGGCACAACGGAACCCTCGACGCCGGCGTGCGACTGCTGCAGAAGCCGTTCAATCTCCGCGACTTGAAATCGAAAGTGCGCGAAGTGCTCGATACAAAGGATGTTCCAACGGAGGCTCCCATGCAAACCGTTCTTCGCCGGCCGCCAGCCGCAGCCGGAGTTTCCTCGACACGCGCCCAGCGCTTTCAGCTGCGTCTGCCGCTCCGCTATCGCCGCATCGGCGAGAATGGGTGGCACCAGGGCACGACTGAAAATATCAGCCGCT
>JASHRE010000237.1 GCA_030037515.1 Candidatus Sulfotelmatobacter sp. | reverse complement strand
AGGTTGGCGTGTGTAGCGAAGAAATCGGCTGTGGCCGTGGCTGCGACAGCCGTAAACAGAATCGAGTTCTCCCGATCCCAGAAACGGTGGGTTGTCTGGCGTGGGATTTCTACGATTGCCCGGGAAGCGATCGGGCTGGGCAGGACGGCCACCAATGGCGCGGGTGGCGCGGCCTCAATGGGAGCCGCCGTAATCGCATCGTCAGGCAATGGTGACGAGGAGTTGTTCGATGCTGGTGACGATGGAAGGCTGTTTGCCGAGGCTAGCACCGGATGATCCTGAGCCCAGACGACGGACGCCGAGAGCAAATAGACTAGTCCGATGGCAGCTTTCAGGAGGGCGCGATCCATAGATTTGTGCATGATGACTTGAGTACGTTATGCGGCTCGTCCCGCAGTACGTGTACTTTCGCATGTCCAGCCCGGCCCCGGATATGGCCCCTCGGTGGCATACGGCAATCGAATGATTGGTTACTTCGTATTACCTCTGAGCCTGGCTTCAGATGCGTGCTTGGAGCGCCGCGACCACAAGTTTTCGCGCCGACTTGTGCCCATCGGAGTTGCAATTCTCTGGGTCGGAAGTATGGGCGAGAGAGACGGCGGGGCCCAGCTTGAATGCCATGGAGCGGTCGTGTTCGTCCGCCCCCGGAGCCGGGGCGAAACGAAGGGGGAGGGCATCGGTGATTTTCAGCAGGGCACTGGAAGCGTAGTTTTCGAAGGCCGAGCACCTCGAACCCGCACTTCCGCTAAAATCACGCACAGATATGGCTTTGCGGGAATCAGAGGCGATCGTGCTGCGCACCTATCCCATGCGCGAAGCCGATCTTCTCGTCACACTGTTTACCCGGCTGGAGGGGAAAGTACGCGGCGTGGCCCGCTCGGCAAAAAAATCAAAGCGCCGCTTCGGCGGAGCGCTCGAGCCGCTGACGCATGTGCGTGCATACTACGATGTCCGCGAGCGCCAGGAGTTAGTGCGGATCGACGCCTGCGAAGTGCTCGAATCGCCCCTGGCTTCAGAAATCAGCTATCCACGCGCCGTCGCTCTCGGACACATTGCCGAGTTGCTCGATGAGCTTTTACCCGATCACGAATCGAACGACGCCATTTTCCGCCTCACGCTCTCCGTTCTGCACGTTCTGACCGGCCCGGAAATCTGGATGCCGGTAACATATTTCGCACTCTGGGTCACGCGTCTGGTGGGATTCTTGCCGGAGCTGTCAGGGTGCGTCGTTTGCGGACGCAGCCTCAACGGCAGCCGCGCTTATTTCCACGCTCTCGCCGACGGGCTCATGTGTGTGGACGACAAGCGGCCGGCCTCGTCGGAAATTTCGAACGAATCGCGCACCCTGGCGGCACATATGTTTCGCGCACCAGTCGAAACTTTCGCCGCGGTGCAGTGGCCGAAATCCCGATGCGCCGATCTGCGCAAATTCCTGATCCAGACCTTGCAGCGTCATATCGAAAAAAAGCTGGTCACTGCTGGAATGCTGGAAAGGGTCAGCTGATTCGTTCTAGGCGCCTTAAAAACGCCGGCAGGCTGACGATTGCGAGTCCATCCGTTACAATCGACCATTAGCCTGCTGTGCTCCTGCAATTGCTACACGCCTAGCCGCCAGCCTGGGTTAGCCAGCTGCGGCCTGCAATTCCAGGAAGCCGCGATTTGCGGCGCGGGACTCGTAGCTAGAAATGACTCCAGCCACTTCCAATCCGCTTACCTTCCAGGAACTCGTGCTTCGCCTGCAGACCTTCTGGGCAGAGCATGGATGCGTGCTACACCAGCCCTACGACGTCGAAGTCGGAGCGGGCACGATGGCGCCGGAAACTTTCCTGCGCGTGCTTGGACCACGGCCTTACAAAGTGGCCTACGTGCAACCTTCACGACGCCCAGCTGACGGACGCTACGGTGAGAATCCGAATCGGCTGTTCAAGCACACGCAGCTGCAGGTCATCCTGAAGCCACCGCCGGAAAATGTGCAGGAATTGTATCTCGAATCGCTGTGCGCGATCGGCATTGATTTGTATCAGCATGACATTAAGTTCGAAGAAGATAATTGGGAAGCGCCTACGCTCAGCGCATGGGGCGTCGGATGGCAGGTCATGCTCGACGGCTTGGAGATCACGCAGTTTACGTATTTTCAGCAATGTGGGGGCATCGATTTGTTTCCGATTTCCGCTGAGCTGACGTATGGGCTGGAGCGCATTGCCGCGTTTCTTCAGGATGTCGACTCGATTTACGACATCGTGTGGGCGCGCGAACCGGGAAGCGAACATGCGGTGAAGTATCAAGATGTGCGGCTCGCGGATGAGCAGCAGTTTTCCGTCTATAACTTTGAGTTTGCGGACGTCGATAGGACGTGGAAGCACTTCGAGCTGTACGAGGCGGAGTGCAAAGAGTTGCTGGGTCGATACGCCAAGATCACGACGGAAACTCAAACCCCCCACCCCGGCTCTCGAAAAAATGGAGAGACCCGGGCGAGGCACCCGCAGCGTTCGCGTTTTCCGCTGCTGGCAGCGTACGATCTTTGTCTGAAGTGCTCGCACGTATTCAACATTCTTGATGCGCGCGGCGCGATTTCCGTCACCGAGCGCGTGGGTGTGATTGCGCGGGTGCGCGCGCTCGCCGTCGGAATTGCGAAGGCCTGGGTCGATCAGCAGCGGAGCCAGCAGGCTGCCGGGCAGTCTGAAACGCCGGACGAGCCTGAGCCTGTCCGCGAACACAAGCGCGAGCGCGAAAAATTTGCTCCGGTGGGATAGCCCGAACTGGGGCGCTCCGAAGCCCGATGTGATAATCATCACACTCGCTGAACCGCAATTTTTGAGATACTGATCAGTTCCAAGCATGCCGGATTTCCTGCTAGAGATCGGGTGCGAAGAAATTCCCGCGCGCATGATCGACGCCGCTTCCGCCGAGTTGCGCGAGCGCGTCGGAGCACTGCTCAGACGGGAGCGGCTGGCAGCCTCGGAAATCACACCTTTGCAGACTCCGCGGCGGTTGGCCGTCATGGCCGCGGGAGTCGCGGGGGCGCAAGCCGACGTGGTCGAGCAGATTACCGGACCGTCGGTAAACGTCGCGTACAAGGATGGCCAGCCGACGCCTGCTGCGCATGCTTTCGCCAAGAAGGCCGGGGTCGACGTCGCCCAGCTTGAGCGCGTGACCACCCCCAAAGGCGAATACATTGCGGCCAAGGTCACGAAAAAGGGACGCCCCGCGGCGGAGGTTCTTGCGGAAAGCCTGCCCAAAGAAATCGCGGCCATTTATTGGCCGAAAAATATGTACTGGCGAAAGCCGACCGAGCGCTTCGTGCGTCCGGTACGGTGGCTCGTGGCGATGCTCGATGGCGAAGCCATTCCGCTCGAGTTTGACGGCATTCGCGCGGGGAAGACTTCGCGCGGCCATCGGATTCTGCATGAAGGAGCCGTGGAGATCCCACGCGCGGGATCGGCTTACGTTGATTCGCTTCGCGCGGCCCGAGTTTTGGGACGCCCTGAACGGGAGCAGCAGATTCGCCAGGCGCTCGATGCCGCCACCCGCGCCATATCCGGGGCGCGCTGGCGCGAAGACAGAGCTCTGCTCGATAGCGTCGTGAACCTGACTGAGTTTCCATCGGTCGTGCTCGGTGGATTCGATCCCCAATTCCTTACGCTGCCCGAAGAAGTTCTGGTTACCGTGATGCGCGATCACCAGAAATATTTTGCGATCGAAGACGCCGAGGGCAAGCTGCTGCCGCACTTTCTGGCGGTGCTCAACACCGACGGCGATCCGCAGGGGCTGATTCGTCACCGAAACGAGCGCGTGCTGCGCGCGCGCTTTAACGATGCGCGCTTCTTCTGGGAAACCGATCAAAAAAAATCGTTGCTCGAGCGCCTGGAGTTGTTGCGGCATGTCACCTTCCAGAAGGATCTGGGGAGCTACTACGAAAAGACGCAGCGCGTACAACGGCTGTGCAGCTGGCTGAGCGAGCAGTTGAAGCGCGCCGGGATCGCGGTTCGTCCGGGCGTGATTCACAAAGCGACGTGCCTGGCCAAGACCGATCTGACCACCGAACTGGTGAAAGAGTTCACTGAGCTGCAAGGAATTGTCGGCGGTCTCTACGCACGCGCGCAGCAGTTGGATGCAAGCCTGCCCGAGGCCACGCGTCTGGCGGTCGCGGATGCGATCTACGATCAGTACAAGCCGGAGTCGACCGATGACGAAGTTCCACGGTCGGTTGAGGGCGCGGTCCTCTCGATTGCCGACAAAGCCGA
>JASHRE010000236.1 GCA_030037515.1 Candidatus Sulfotelmatobacter sp. | reverse complement strand
TGTGGGGCTTGGGACAACGAATCTTCCTGCTGCACGACGGTCGCACGACCAATGTGTACAACGCGATCCAATACCACAAGAGCAACAATAGCGAAGCGACCACCGTGATCAATAACTTCAACAAGCTCACCACTGCCCAGCAGCAAGAATTGCTGGACTTTCTGCGCTCGCTGTAATTATCTGCGCGTTTGTGGCTGGCGAGAGCGTCTCGCCAGCCCTCTTGCGGGTTCTAGAGCGTTTTTCAGATCTGAAAATTGGGCTGAGAACCGCTGACGGTTTAAGGCCCAACAATCGGCAGTTTTAGCCACTGAGGGCCGGATTGTGCGGCACCAGGAGAAGTGCCCCTAGGCGTCATCCTCAGCCGACAGCCCAGACCCCAACCTGAAATAGTTTCGATAGTAGGGACGATATGAACTTCCGCATTCTCGGTTTTGTCGTGTGGGTGCTCCTGTCCGCTTCGTTAATGGCTGAAATGCAAGCTCCGAATTCCGACAGCGGCAGAAACAACGTGGATTCCTCCAGGAGTCAGCAGTCGCCCACGAAAGTCCCGAGGGAAGCCATCCTGGTGAAGGGCGCCTGGTCGAGTGCCAGCGATTCGATGACTCCGGTGCCCGAAGCTGCAACCGTGGCTCAAGGTGTTTTCAGTGATCCCTACTTTGGAATCAGCTACAAGCTACCCGAAGACTGGATCCAGGAGTACGAAGGTCCACCGCCTTCCGAAAGCGGTCGTTACGTGCTTGCTCAAGTTGGTCCCCCGGAAACAAAAGACGGACCCACTGCGGCGAGCATGTTGGTTACGGCCCAGGATCTGTTTTTCACACCTTTGCCCGCGACCAACGCTGTGGAACTCACCGCCTATACAAAGGACCATTTAGAGGTGGACTACAAGGTGGAAGCTGCGCCCACGCTTATTGACGTCGCTGACCGGTCTTTCAGCTTTTTTTCGTACGGGTCGCCCGTGGCAGAGCTGCATTGGTACGTTCTGGCGACCGAAATCCGCTGTCACGCCGTGCAGTTTATTCTGAC
This sequence comes from Candidatus Sulfotelmatobacter sp., assembly GCA_030037515.1. Taxonomy (GTDB): domain Bacteria; phylum Acidobacteriota; class Terriglobia; order Terriglobales; family Acidobacteriaceae; genus Sulfotelmatobacter. The sequence goes on along the minus strand of JASHRE010000236.1, from coordinate 12,977 downwards.
CAGCCGTGACACCAAACTGCTCGACCGCTTGATGCTCGACATGAACCGAATGAAATTGCCCACGGGTATCAGCGCCACGGCAGGAGAGGGCGGAGGGGCTTTTCCTGTTTGCATCAAGGATTATGTACGAGATGCCAACGTGATCGCTCGCGTTGATCCGGTGTTTACCGAACATCGGTTCAATCCGATTCCGGTCCGGATCATTATTGATAAACAAGGCAGAGTAAAACACATTCATCTCATCAGCGCCTTTCCCAATCAGGCGAAGGCAATCATTGACGCGCTGGAGCAATGGAAATTTAAACCCCACGTCATAGATGGGAAGCCGGTGGAAGTGGAGACGGGTATCCTGTTTGGGCGCGCCCGGCAGAGCCCTGCACCGCGCACGCGGGGGCATCAGTGATTCAATAGAAGCTTCGGTTCTTATGCGATCGCTTTTCGGAGTTCTCGGCGCAGGATTTTTCCCGAAGCCGTTTTCGGTACGCTGTCGACGAAGTGGATCTCCCGCGGCTGTTTGTAGTGAGTCAGGCGTTCAGCGACAAACGCGCAGAGTTCATCGCCCAACTTCCCGCTCCTGGCAAATCCTTCGCGCAGCGCGATGAAGGCGACAGGAATTTCGCCGGCAGCAGCATTCGCGCGTCCGACGACTCCACATTCTTTCACCGCGGGGTGTTCCATCAACACCGCTTCAACTTCCGCCGGCGCGACCGAGAAGCCTTTGTACTTGATCATCTCCTTGCGGCGATCGACGACGCGATAAAAGCCTTCGCGATCGCGCGTGACGATGTCGCCGGACCAGTACCATCCATCGCGCAACACTGCGGCTGTAGCTCGCGGATCTTTCCAATATCCCCGCATGAACTGCGGTCCGCGCATGATCAGTTCTCCCGGCTGGTTCGATGGAACTTCGGTGAGGTCGTCTAGGTCCTCCGCCGGATCGAGATCCGAGTGCGAGAGCACGCGGCAGTCGGTCTGCGCCACGGGATGCCCGATCGAATCCGGACGATACAGTTCGGGTTCGAGATACCCGACATGCGTTACTGGCGAGGCTTCGGTCATGCCGTAACCTTGGCATACCGGAATGCCAGTTAAGGCGGTGAATCGCCGGGCAAGATCGGGCGCGAGCGGAGCGGCTCCACATTTCACCCACTGCACCTTATGATCGCGGGGAAACGTACCAGCTTCCGCTGCCTGGCAGAAGGCATTCAGCGCCGGGGGGACCAGCGGCGTCATGCTGATTTCCTCGGAAACCAGCAGTTGCATCATCTGTTCGGGATGAAAGCGCGGCACCAGTACCAATGTCCCTCCCAGCATTAGCACGGGATTGAGCACGACGTTAAGCCCGTAGATGTGATATAGCGGCAGGCAGCACAGCATGCGATCCGAGCCATTGATTCTTGACGTATTCGGTGCCACCAGCTGATACACATTCGCGATCAGATTAAAGTGCGACAGCATGGCGCCCTTGGGCAGGCCGGTCGTCCCGCTCGAATAGGGCAGCGCCGCCAAAGCTTGCTCGGGACTCTGTCGTGACCTTGGCAGTGACGCGGTTGTGGGCTTGAGAAGCTCGGCGAACGATTCAGCTCCGGCCGAGGTCTGACGCGTGGTGTATACCTTGCGCAGATTCGGCAAGCCCGCAAGATTCATGCCCGCAATCTGCCCTGCGTCAGTGATCAGGCAGACTGCTGCGGAATTTTCCAACTGGTATCGCACCTCGCGTTCACGGTACGTGGGATTGAGCAGCGTGGGAATCGCCCCCGCCAGCTGGACGGCGTGAAACGCAACGCAGAATTCCCAGGAATTCGGAAGGAAAATCGCCACCACTTCTTCCGGCTTGATACCCGCGGCTGCCAATCCCCGGCCGAGGCGTTCTGCCTTTTCGCCATATTCTCGGTAGGTCAATCGTCGGCCGGAAGACACATCCACCAGCGCAGTTTTTTCAGCATTGCGTCGGCAAGACTCCAGTACGACATCGTGCACAAATAAACCTGCGGGATCGGCGTAGAGACGGGTTCTTAACATGCCGGGAGAGATTGTACAGAAAGCCGCGAATCTGCCAAGAGCTTTCCGAACATGGGGGGTAGCTAGTTGTCATCCGGCGGAGAAATTCATCGCGCCAGCTTGCGCAGGAATTCCTGTTCGTCCATCCGATACTTGAACGCTTTGCGGTCGTCGATGAAAACCACCGGAACTTCGTCATTGAACTTGCGCCGCAACTCGGCGTCAGAATCGACATCGATCTCCTGCCACGTGAAGCCCCCGCGCCGCGAGAGCTTGACCAGACTCTCTTTCACCACTTCGCAAAGATGACAACCCCGACGTGAGTAAAGCACAACCTTGCGCAGCTCTGGCATGCGCCGAGATTCTAGCGCGAGCCCTCTGTATTTTCCACGCGCGGTAACTACCAGGAACTCGCGTGGCCTCCCTGACGAAATCAAATGGCTGAGTACAAAAGGCTTAGCTTAGCTAAATGACTCGAATCGCTGCCGCCCTTCCTGCCTCATGTACCACACTTTTGGATTCTGCCGGCCCATCGGCAGCCGTTTGCGGAATCGCACTCCGCGGAGGTGAGAAAGAGTATCGCCATGCGTGTGCTTTGCATCGGCAGCGATCTCGTCAATCTGAACTTGCGTGCGCCTTGCTCAAAGATCATGGGTGGGAAGGCGTCCTCGGCCGTCTCCTCAAATCTGCCTGGGTTCTGGCTTTCCCAATTCCACTTCTTCGCCCCCAGCACGGTAGAATTCGTTTCATGCTTGATCTTTCCGCCAAACCTCTGCTTGGCAAAACTGCCCTGCTTACAGGAGCCGCGCGTCGACTGGGACGCGCCTGCGCGCTTACACTGGCTCGCGCTGGCGCGGATGTCGGCATCACGTTCAGAACGTCAGCGCGGGAGGCACAACAAACGGTCGTCGATCTCTCGGGTTTTGGCGTTCGAGCCTTTGCCTTTCACTGCGACGTCACCGACGAGGCCAGCGTCCGGGCCATGATCAAAGAGGCCGGACGTGAGCTAGGCCGAATCGACATTCTTGTCAATAATGCCGCGAACTATGAAACCGTCGAATTCGAAAAATTAACCGTCGCACAATGGGACTCCATCTTCGCCTCAAACACGCGAGGTCCATTTCTTGTCACGCGCGAGGCTTTGAAACACATGGGCAGAGCTCGTCCGGGCTCCGCTGCAAAATCGCCACCTGAAGCCAAGATCATCAACATGGGATCGCTGGGTGGGATTCAGCCCTGGCCCACCCACGCTCACTACAGCTGCTCAAAAGCCGCATTGCACATGTTGACCAAAGTTATGGCCAAGGCGCTGGCGCCTGACGTGGCGGTCAATGCCGTCGCGCCCGGCATGATTGATTTGGGCGAAAAATCCGCCGCCGCCTTCATGCGAAAAATGGCTAAACAAACGCCCATGCTGCGCAACGGCCATGCTGAGGAAATCGCCGAAGCCGTAACGTTTTTTGCTAGCGCTCCTCAGTTCATCACGGGACAGATCCTGGTGGTGGACGGCGGGCTAAGCTTGTAGTCGCAAACCGCTGCCGCAGGCACGAATTTCTTGTCGTCCTTTCGGCACGGTATATTGGGGTGAATGAAAAAATCGAAAGGCAGGCCGGCAATAGCGGAAGGGCAGAAGATCGCTGGCGCGAAAACCCGTTTTGATCGTCCACGCGTCGCAGTCGCCATTATGGCTGCGGGCAAGGGCACCCGGCTCAAATCGCAAATTCCTAAAGTGTTACATGAGGTCGCCGGCAAGCCCCTGCTCGAACATGTCATTCGAGCCGCGGTGCGCATCGCGGCGCCGACCGATGTGTACGCGATCATCGGGTACGAAGCGGAACGCGTTCGCCAGGCAATGCAGCCTACGGGAATCAACTTCGTTCTGCAAGCGGACCAGCGCGGCACCGGCCACGCCCTCATGGTGGCACGCGATGCCCTGAGCGGCTACGACCATGTCATCGTGCTTTCGGGCGACGCGCCGCTCATCACTCCTGAGACGATCAGCAGCCTGCTCGATTTTCATCTCGATCAGCATGCATCCATGACCCTCCTTAGCGCCGACCTCGCGAATCCGACGGGGTACGGCCGAGTTCTGCGAAAAGGCGCAAGCAGCGCCGAAGTGCAGGCGATTGTCGAGGAAAAATCTGCGAGCCTCGCGCAGAAGAAAATTCACGAGATTAACTCTGGCTTCTACTGTTTTTTGGGGAAGGACCTTTACGGCAACATTGACGGGCTCTCCACCGACAACCCTCATTCCGAGTATTACCTCACCGACATGGCCGGGGTGCTACGCCGGGCGCGCAAACGCGTGGTCGCGTGGAAAACGTCTAATCCCGGCGAGGTACTGGGCGGCAACACCCGCGCCGAACTGGCTGACATCGATCACTTCCTGCGCATGGCGAAAGCGCGCCAACTCATGACCGACGGCGTGACCATTTATTATCCCGCGACATGCGTGATCGACGCCGACGTCTCAGTTGCCCCCGATTCGGTGGTTGAACCCTACGTGCAATTACTCGGAACAACGCGCATCGGCGCCGGATGCCGCGTACGCTCCTATTCCGTCATTCGCGATTGTGAGATTGGCGACAACGTCATCATTCGACCCGGTTGCGTGATGAGTGAATCGCGCATCGGGGCGCGCGCTGAGATCGGTCCATATACTCACCTGCGACCGGGAAGTGACATCGGCGAAGGCGCGCATTTGGGAAACTTCGTCGAGACAAAGAAAATCAAACTCGGCAAGGGATCGAAGGCGAATCACCTGACGTATCTGGGCGACGCGGAAATCGGCGCGGGAGTGAACGTCGGCGCCGGCACCATTACCTGCAATTACGACGGCGCGCACAAACACAAAACAGTCATCGAGGACGAAGTTTTTGTCGGCAGCGACACCACCCTCGTTGCACCGGTTCATGTCGGTAAGGGAGCGTATATCGCGGCGGCCTCGTGCATCACCGATGACGTTCCCCGGGACGCACTCGCTCTCGGCCGCGCCCGCCAAGTCCTCAAGGAGGGCTGGGCCGCACAAAAACGGGCGGAGAAGAAATCGTAAATGCGATCCTTGGAGTTACTGCAGCCGCGCGCGAACTTAACCGGCATTGTCTGCAGAGCGAGGCGAAGGATCCACGCAGTCGCCCGGAAGGTTATGTAGGAGCGGCCGCCTCGGCTGTCGGGCGGAGGGAGGCTCCCGCAGCCCTGTTAGAGTTTCCCGCGCAGCGTCTTCACCACCTGCCGAATTGCCTTTTCATTGCGGCGATACCAGCGCCACTGGCCCTCTTTCGTCGCTTGTACCAGCCCTGCTTTGGTCAGGATCGTCATGTGATGCGAAATCGTGGGCTGCGACAGCTGTACTCGTTCTTCTATGTCTCCCGCGCACAGACAGGGTCCGCGACCGTTTCGAGCCCCGGCAGACGCTTTCGCCGCTCCTTCTTTTAGTGCCTGCAAAATGCGTCTTCGGGTCGGATCGGCAATGGCGTGAAGCGTGCGGTCAAGCACAGAATCGTCCCAGCTCATGACACGACTAGGAATAGCGCGAGAATCGACGGGTGTCAATATAAGACACGACCTGGGTATGTGATTACTCGCCTTGCGATTCACTCCTCGGCCGGGAAAGTCTCCGAGTGAAAATTCATCCGCCTTTTGGCACGTCAGCAGGGGAAGCGCACGGCTGTGCCCACGTGGGCGTCTCGCTCTGGGTCGAAGATGCGCTTTACTTTCGGAACAAATATTGTGGGAACCAGCTACTTCTTCAGGATCGGGCTGTACCCATCTGCGATCAGGCGTGTGCGCATGGCTTCCGCATCTTTCACGTCGGAGAATGGCCCAACCTGCACGCGAAAGAAATTGTCCGCCTTCGATTGCGGAGCTACGAACGCTGGACAGTCTTTTTTCTTCAGGGCATCGACCAACGCATCGGCATCTTCCTGCTTGGTAACTGCGGCTACCTGGACGAAATAGGCGGAGGTCGGCAGAATCGTGCTCGGATCCTGAGAGTTTGCGGCAGGCGTTTGCGAGTTAGCCGCCCCTGCTGGCGCCGTCGTTGCGTTGGTTGGCGCGGCCGGTGTGCCGGTCTTGGTGTCGGTGGCAGGAGTCAGTTCCGCGCTCGCCTCTTTCTGTTGCACGTTCTTGTAAAACGTCATGGGCGACGTCTGCGGAGAGGCCGAGTTCGTTTTTCCAGTTGACGCGGATGCTTGCGCCGCGGGCAGGCCGGCGCTGGCCAGCATCGGCTCCGATTTCCGGCCGAGCGAATATCCCAGCGCGAAAAACAGAGCACAAATCGCGACCAGCCCGAAGAACAGCACGAGCAGCTTGCCCGTCCCTAGCGTGATTTCTGTATCTTCCGACGAAGCCATAATTCCACTCCACAGGCGCAACTCTGGATGCCGTTTCTCCAGCCAGTTCACCGTTTTCAAAAGACTTCGATTAAGCCGACAGCCTTAAGGGCTGGCCTTAAGGCTGTCCCTTTCAAACCGCAAAAAATCCTCGGCGGTGTTACGTCGTCTTCGCCGAAGTTGTCGGCGTGCTGGGCGCACCGTTTCCGCCGACACCGCTCATCATCTTCTGCCAGCCCGAGAAAAAGTCCACGGGCACGGGGAAAACAACGGTCGTGTTTTTCTCCACACCGATTTCCGTGAGCGTCTGCAGATAACGCAACTGCACGCTAACCGACTCCGTGGCCAGCAGGCGCGCGGCGTCGACCAATCGCTGCGCGGCCGAAAATTCGCCCTCGGCGTGAATGATCTTGGACCTTTTCTCGCGTTCGGCTTCGGCCTGCTTGGCCATGGCGCGCAGCATCGATTCCGGCAGATCTACCTGTTTGACTTCAACGTTGGTGACTTTCACGCCCCATGGTGACGTGTGGGTATCGAGAATGCTCTGCAAACGCAGATTGATCTTGTCGCGATGGGCTAGCAATTCATCGAGTTCCAACTCGCCCAACACCGAGCGCAGGGTGGTTTGCGCGAATTGCGAAGTCTGATACACGTAATTGGAAACTTCGACCACTGCTTTGCGCGGCTCAATCACGCGCAAAAAGATGACCGCGTTAACTTTTAACGTCACGTTGTCGCGCGTAATAATGTCTTGCGGCGGAACTTCCAGCGCCTCCTGCCGCAACGAGACACGCACCATGCGATCCACTGGTGCGAACACGAGAATCACGCCCGGACCCTTCGCCATGTCGAGCAAGCGACCGAGACGAAAAATCACGCCGCGCTCGTATTCAGCCAGAATTTTGATCGAACTGAGAATATAGATCGCGACGATGACGGCGATGATTGTTCCGAAGCCAACTCCAATGGATTCCACAAACGCCTCCGCGCTGGGGGCGGAAAAACCACTCCCAACGCCGGATTGTATAGCAGTCAGAAGCAGGCGGAGCGCAAATCGCGCGTTGCGCCATTGCTTGGGCTGATGCGGAGTCGCGAGGCCGAGAAACCACCAGGATCTAGCCTGGGTTCTTCTGTAGGCTCTGCGGCTGAGCTTTTCTCAGACGGATTCGCAGGCAGGTTCGGAATCTTCGAGCAATGCATCCCCGAGTTCGTCGGCGGCCGGTTCGCCCTGATGTGAGAGGGCACCGGCTTTGTGGCGGCGATAGAGTGGCGCCACCATCGTGCTCTCCACGATTTCCGATTCCGCTTGCACCCAGTCGGCGAGCGCTTGTCCTTCGCCTTGGCCACGCTCCTCGTAGAGTTGTTGCGCCCGTTCGCGCACCTTGCGCTCGACCATTCGGATCATCAGGTCCTGTTGCTTTTTCCTGCGTGTTTCGATGTCCACTCGAACTCCGTCAGAACCGATTTTGTGCTCCCGTGCCATTCTCATGATATCGGATTCCTGTTAACGAAAGATGACATTTGGCTCTTGATCTCTATTACCAAAGTTACAACACGCCTCTGTCGGAATGATTGCGATGTAGCCGGTAAGGGATTGTAAATACACGCTCTGAGCGGAACGCTTTCAGGCATGACATGCTGTGAAATTGCGCCGAATTCGATTTCGGCTCACTGGACGCCCAAGGGAATGCGAACCGTCGAATCTGGAGTCCCGGTGGCATTGCTGACCGTGAAGGTGTTCACGGTAATGGAGTAGTTTCCCACGCTTTCTGCCGTCGTGGTTACGGTGATGGTTGCTGTTCCCGTACCGGCACGGCTGAAGTCGACGGTATGTGGGTTCAGCGCATCGTTAGAACCGACAGCACACCTGGCTTGCGGGGCATTCGTGGCGCAAGTCAGATAAACGCGCCCGCTGCCGACGACCGATTTCAAGCTCAACGCGGATGTTGCGGACTGACCGGCTTTCACGCTAATCGCAGGTCCGGTTATGCTGGGACCGGCAATCTCCGAGGGGGCATACACGCGGACGTAATCGACTGTCATGATCGCCGGGCTCGGAGTGGAACCGTCGGGCGGACCGGGCCAGCTATCAGTTCCACCCACGGCAAGATTCAAGATCAGGAAGAACGGATGGTTGTGCTCCCAGGCGAGGCCGGAGGGAACGTCGCTGGCCGTGACGACGAAGAAGACGTTGGCAGGATCGTCGACATAGAACTGAATCATGTTCGCCGACCAGATCGCGCCGTAGGTATGAAACGTCGTCACGTTGGGTCCATTGGGATCGCTGGCCGGAAACGTATAGTTCTTGCCAAGTCCTTGGCCGCCGCAGTAGCAACTGCTGTCGGAATTCCCACCGTGAATCGTTGAGCGAATCGCCGTGGGCCCGAGATGGCCAGAGGCCGGCACGTTCTCCATATAATCGATCTCGCCCGACATCGGCCATCCGACGGAGTCGATGTTCGTGCCCAGAGCCCAGAAGGCAGGCCAGAGAGCAGGTCCGATGGGCAAAGACATGCTCGATTCAATCCGGCCGTAGTGGAAGCTCTGCCGGTTGGCGGTTTTGAGGCGAGCGGAAGTCCAGCTCGCGCTATTTCGAGCGGTGTTGGACGTGATGCGCAACGCTTGAATGATGAGGTGTCCTTTCCCGTCGATGTAGGCGTTGCGCGTATCCGGATTGCAGGGAACAGTGCTGCTTGCGGGCGCACAATAATATTCGAGTTCGTTGTTGACGTTCAGAACGCCAGTGTCGTATTGCCAGTTCTTTGGATCGATCGGGCTATGGGCAGGCCCATTGAATTCGTCGCTCCAGACGAGTTTCCAGGTCTGAGCGGACGCGCTGAGAGCGGATGCCAGGCAGCAAAAAATGATGGCAAAAACTCGGGCCGCGCGAACGTTCTGGCAAAGGTGCATGTAGGAAGAAGCACACCAAGAGGAAGCCTTCATGTGTTGGTTGGCCGCGAGAGTCATAACGCCAAAGGCCCGAGAGCGATAAACCAGACGAGAATTCGCCGCGTTCGGCAGGGAAGGCATGTCGGCAATCTAGCGTGCATTCTTAGTGAAGAGATCGAATTGCTTCCTGAATCGGGACTGGCTGGAAATGCGGAGCGGCGAAGCTGTTTCAATTCGGGAAGGTTTACTGGTTGGTATCTACCCTCCCCCCCCGATCTATTGAAATCATAGATTTGGCTCCGAGTTGCAAAATAACCGATTCCGCTCAACAGGCTCAGCGACAAAATCTGGGGAACAAACCAGTGCACTTCCTTTTGGTCGGGTTCTGCCCCGCGTGCTGGCGCGGTGTGATGATGCACCAAAAAACCTGTGGAAGACAAGGACATCCTACACACGAGGCTAAGTCTCTGAGAATTCAAGGAAATGCCGGTCGAAGGCTGACAACCGAAATCTGCCAGAGTAATCCCCCGCCCAAGTGCTGACTTTGTCGGGCAACGTCGCAAAGACGCTACCGTGTAATTCAAGTTTGAGTGGTGGTAAACGAGCGGGGTGTTGAGTTTTCTGTCGTCAGAAATTGGGTTCAAAGTCCTGCTGTCCGCGCCAGCAAATCGCCTTAGACTTTGGCGATCGAAAGCTTTGCAACGGCAGAGATCGTGGAAATCTCGCGAAATACGCGCCCCTGCGGACCAAGTCAGCCACCGCGATCGATTGCTCTCCCCTCGGTCAGCGCCTGACCGCTTTGAACGTCAGTTCGTCCGCCTTGTTATTTGTTTCCTCCTTCCATTCCGCAAATAGCGTTGCGTAGTTCTTCATGATGTACTGATCGCGACTAACGCCCAGTTTCTTGGCGGTCTGATCGATCCAGCGCGGCGGGCCCTCGATTTCGGCGAAATCTCCGATGGGAGTGTGATCGAGGACCACGTTTCCTGTGCCATCGGACCATTCGGCGCGGAACTTTTCATAGCGAAACGAGGGGGAGTATCCCAGCGCGCGCAGAATGGCGTCCATTTTCTTGCCGTCTTCCACTTTCGTTTCCACTTCCTGGCGGCTGCTATGGCGGCCAACTTTTCCGCCGCATTTGTGTGTGATCTTCCACTCCGAACCGTACTGCCGAATGCGGAGCAGTTGTTTGCGCTTGCGCAAGACTTGGCCGGGAAGATCGTAGAGTGTATTCATTTCGTGCGTGCGCGGCGTCTGCAAACGGAATCTCTCCGCTTTCAGCTTGCTTTCGAGCGCGAGAAGATTCGTCACGTAAAATTTGATTTCGATTTCCTGCGGCATGAAAACAGTCTATTACGGCCCAGTGGCCGCGGTATCCGGGACATACTGGCTTCGCTCCCAATCGATCTGCTCCAACCGGCCCACGACGAACCACCAGCCGAAGCCGCCGATCCACGCGACAATTGCGGTGATGAAGAACGGCCAGTAGAACGAGCCGGTGCGATCCAGCAGAAAACCGGTCAGCGCGGGAGCGACCGCGCCAGCGAGATTTCCCACGAAGTTCTGCACGCCCACCCACCGGCCGACCATCTTGGGACCGGCCAGCATCTGCGGGATCGCCCAGCTGTTGCAGATGCTGATGCCCAGAAACACGCCGGTGAGCGCGAGCATGAAGGTGAACAGGCGGCCGGCGGTCATCACGGTCAGGGCCAGCAGAATTCCGATGCCGATGTGGCCGAAGAGCATGAATCCTTTGCGGACGACGGTTGGCGAGGCTCCGGCGCTGATCCATCGATCTGACAGTTGGCCGCTAACCGCTGAAGCGAGCGCTGACATCAGAAAGACGAGTCCGCCGACTCGGGCCATTTCGTTCAAAGAGAAATGCCGGCCGCGGACGAGATAAAAGGGAAGCCACGTTACCAGAAAGTAGAGGAAGTAGTTGATCGACGATTGACCGATGCAGGTGCCCCAAGCTGAGCGCTGCTGGAGAATGTCGAGATAACCCGATTTCGGCTCCGATCCGCGGAGTGGAGCGGGCTCTCGAGGCGGCATCCAGACGCACCAGGGCGGCAGCCAAAATAAAGCGAGCAATCCCAACGCGATGAAGAACGGACGCCAGCCAAAACGCGCGACGGCACTGCCCCCAACCCACATTCCCAGCGCGGGACCGAGCGAGAGCCCAGCCATAATCATGGCGTTGGCGAATCCACGACGGCTCTCTTTGAAGTGGCGGCCCAGAATTTTGCTATACGAGGGGAATGCGACGGACTCTCCCAGACCCACAATGACGCGGATGACCAACAGGGCCAAAAAGCCATGCAATAAACCGGTCACTGCCGTCGCGGCGGACCAGAGGAGAAATCCAGCAGCAAACACCCATTTCACGTCCAGGTGGTCGACCAGCCAGCCGGCGGGCGTCTGCATCAGGGCATAGGTCCAGAAAAACGCGGAGAGCAGCATGCCGAGCTGCGAGGCGGAAATGTGAAGTTCATCTTTCAGCAACGGGGCGGCAATCGAAAGATTGCTGCGGTCGATGTAATTGATTAAGACGGAAATGGTGAGCAGAAAGAGAACCAGATTCATTGCCGGCGAAGACTTCGCCGCGTGGGATTCGTGTTCGCGAACGGCATGTCTCAGGGGCATGAAAAATCGAGCTATTGTACAGCTATGGCGCAGTGAGCGCGCTTTTCCCATAACCGTTGAACCCCAGTCGTAACGATTTTGTTTCCAGTTGATGGCCGGCTGTCGCCCCACTCCTCCACTCCGGACTCGGTGCGATGCAGACCCACGGCCCATGCGGAGCGAACAGGTCGGTCGGGGATGCTCGGGATCGTACGCTTTGGCGAAGCTATCCGATGCGACCGCCGGCTTCTAATTGTCGGGCAGCAACTTGATTTCTTCCGCAGCGAGCGCGAGCCGGCGCAATACTTCCGCAAGCCGAGTCTGCAATTCGCGTTTTTCTTTCTCGCACGTAGGCCTGCCGTTCGCCGGTTACCGGAACTTGGAGCGGTCCAATACCGCCCAGAGATCACGCTGCAGCCTAGCCCGCTGCAGGGGATCGCAAACTCGATCCTGGCCGCGCTGCCCAAGCAATTCATCCGGGAAGCTCAGCGCACGCTGACGGGAAGGCTGCGATAACGGATGTTCGGTTTCGAGCCAGAGAAACGGATCCAGCGAACCTTCGCCATAGCGATGCCCGCTCCGGTCTTCGCGAATGAGCAACGCCGCGTAAAGGCGACATAGGCGTGAGGGAATGGAGTCGTAAATTGTGAGCGAGATTTCCGAATCGGGGCGTGGCGAGCGGAGACGATCATCAGCCAACAGGAAATGAGCAAAACAGCGGCAGGCAGGACCTTCCGCATAAGTTTCTCCCCAGCGGCTAGGGAAGTATCCTACCGCAATCGGGCTGCGACCATATACGCCTTACGAGAACGTGGGCAGCTTGACCAGATCGTCCTTTGGCACAGACTCCAAATGCCCTCCGGCTTTGCGCCAGGCGCTCAGACCCCCGGTGATCACAAACGTGTTGAATCCTTTTTCCCGCAGCAGGTGCGCCACCCGGGCGCTGGTCGCTTCGCGCGCTCAAGTGCAATACAGGTAAATGTCTTTGTCCTTGGGAAGATTCTTGCTTTCTTCATCGAGGTTGTTAGGTTCGATGCGGATCGATCCTTTGATGCGTTCGGCGCCGATATCGTAGTAGCCGTGGCTGCGGACGTCCGCGATCTGGATGCGGTCGGCTTGATCGGAAGCGAGGCG
>JASHRE010000235.1 GCA_030037515.1 Candidatus Sulfotelmatobacter sp. | reverse complement strand
GCGAACTGGGTCTCGATCGCCTCTCCACCGAAGGCGCGGCCGAACGCAGCAAGCTGATCGCACCCGATATCGCCGCACCGCTGATTGCCGCGGTGGTCAAAACCACGGGCATCGTCAAGATGGAGACGATCCTGCCCATGATCGCGAACCAGAACGCGTTCGAAATGGCACTCAGTGAAATGAAAGTCATGCAATTCAACCCGGTGGCTGCGTAGGAAGGAACTCATGTCGACGAAAGGCACGAAAATTCCCCAATGGCTAACCGTCCCCTTCGCGGGCATCACGCCCGCCCCCTCGCAGGAAAAGGGACAAAATCTTTTTCCTACCGGCAACTGGCGTGCGATCCGCCCGGTTTACCGCGACAAGCTGCCACCCTGCAACAACGCCTGCGGCACCAACGAAAAAATTCAGGGATATCTCGACCTGGTGAAGCGCGGCAAGTATCTCGACGCCTACGCGCTCATCAAGGAAGATATGCCGTTCCCTTCCGTGACCGGTCGCGTGTGCTACCACCCTTGCGAGCAAGCCTGCAATCGAGGCAAGTACGACGAAGCCATTTCGATTCGCGCGGTCGAGCGCTTTCTGGGCGATCTGGGACAGGCTCTGACGCACGACGTGGTCAAACCTGGAAAGCCGAACGGAAAGAAAGTCGCCGTTGTGGGCTCCGGCCCAGCCGGTCACAGCGCCGCGTATCAGCTGGCGCGCATGGGTTACAAAGTTACGATTCTCGAAAAATCTCCCCAACCCGGAGGATTGAATCGCGGGGGCATTCCTGTCTGGGTCCTTCCGCCGCACGTGCTCGATCGCGAGATCGTGCGGCTCACCGAGCTTGGCATCACGATCAAAACCAACACCGAAGTTGGCAAAGACGTGAGCTGGGACGATCTGAAGAAGGATTATGACGCCTGCGTGCTGGCGGTTGGCCTGACCGAGCCCAACGGCGTGCGCGCCGAGGGCGAAAACAAAGAAGGTGTGCTCTACGGACTTCCTTTCCTGCGCGACATCGGCATGGGCACCTCGAAGGTGAAGCTGGGGCCGCGCGTCGCCGTGATTGGCGGCGGCAATACGGCCATCGACTGCGCCCGCGAAGCGCTGCGGCAGGGCGCGCTCGAAGTCACCATGATCACGGTCGAGCAAAACAAGCAGGAAATGCCGGCTTCGCCGGAAGATCTTCACGACATGCTCGAAGAAGGCGTCGACCTGTGGCAGGGACGGGCCATGACGGCCGTGCTCGGCAACGGCAAGGCCGAATCGCTCGCACTGCATCCGGCGCGCTTCTCCGGCGCGGTCAACGCCTCGCCCATCACAATTGACCGCAGCGCCCCGGCGGAAAAATTCGCCGTTGACAACGTGATCATCGCGGTGGGACAACATGCTTCACTCAGCTGGCTGCCGGCGGAATTTAAAAACGAGCGCGGCACCATCAAGATCGACCGCTTCGGACGTCTTGGCGATACCAACTTCTTTGCCGCCGGCGACATCGCGCAGTTCGGTTCAGGCCAGCCGTTGATGGTCGTCAACGCTGTGGGCGACGGCAAGCGCGTCGCGTTCAACCTGGACAAGGCCTTGCGCGGAGAGCCGCTCGAGCCCCGCACCATCGCCATCGACGTCATCATGGATCTGAACCGCATGAACATGACGTATTTCCCGCACTTCCCGCGCGTGCACCAGGGAATGCTGAACCCGCTCACGCGCAAAAAGACGCAGGACGAAGTCATTCAGGCATTCACGGAAGAGCAGGCGGTGGAAGAGGCGGCGCGCTGTTTCAGTTGCGGCACTTGCAACGCCTGCGACAACTGTTACCTGGTCTGTCCGGAGCCCTGCATCACGCGACCGGCGCGGTCCAACGGCTTGTACAAAATCATCGTCGATTACTGCAAGGGATGTCGGGTGTGCATCGAGGAGTGTCCGACCGGATGCCTCGAGGGCGTACCGGAACTCGACTTCGACACCGGTGTGGTGCGCATGGATACCGCCTTTGCCATCAGCCCCGGATTGCACGGACGGCAAGCCCAGGAACTGGTGAATCTCTCGAGCCGTCCGGCCAAGCAGATTTAGCGAGGACATCCGGAATTGGAGTGAACATGCCAACCGCTACTGCAGCAAAAAAGAAAATGGTGCGGATCAACGGCTGCGTTGCGTCGGCGCAGGCCGCCAAGTATGCCGACGTGGACGTGATTGCCGCCTATCCGATCCGGCCTTACACGGCGACGATGATGGCGCTGGCCCAGATGGTGGCCAACGGGGAACTCGACGCCGAATACATTGTGGCCGACAGCGAGCACTCGCAGTTGAGCATCGCGCACGGTGCTTGTTCAAGCGGCGCCCGGGTCTTCACGGGCAGCTCCGGTGTGGGAGTGCAGTTCGCTTACGAACTGTATTCGCCAATTTCCGGCAGCCGCATGCCGGTCCAAATGATGATTGCTGACCGCACCCTCGATCCTCCCGGCGACTTCGGCTCCGAGCACACCGATGCGCTCTCCACGCGCGACATGGGCTGGCTGATGGGCTGGGCCTCGGACGCGCAGGAGGCGTTCGACAACCACCTCATCGCCTATCGCATCGGCGAGGACAAACGCGTGCTTCTGCCGCAGATGGTCTGCCAGGATGGTTTCTTTGTCTCGCACATCACCAGCGACGTGGAG
>JASHRE010000234.1 GCA_030037515.1 Candidatus Sulfotelmatobacter sp. | reverse complement strand
TGTCGACCGAAACAGGCCCGACGATGCGAGCGACCCGGGCGACGAAGTCGGCAATCTGGGACATGGCACAGGGACGTTGAGCATTCTCGCCGGTGCGCACTTCGATGGCACAACCTTCAATTCGCCGAGTGGCATCGTCGGGGGAGCGACATTTGCGACCGTCATCCCGATCCGCGTCGCCAACTCAGTGGTATTGTTCGCGAACAGCGCTATTGCTCAGGCCATTGCTTATGCGACGGACCAAAAGGTCGATGTACTCTCGATGAGCATGGGTGGTGTTCCATCGCAAGTATGGGTGGACGTTGTGAACCGGGCGTATCTAGCCGGGATTACGATGGTGACGGCCGCGGGGAATAACTTTGGTCCGGGAAAGGTGCGCGTGCCTCGCTTTATCGTTTACCCTGCACGCTTCCGTCGCGTGCTTGCCGCCTGCGGTGTGATGTTTGATGGCAAACCGTATGCCGACTTCCCTAATGCGACGTTCATGGGGGGCTCTTACGGTCCCGGCAGCAAAATGGATACAGCGATGGCTGCATTTACGCCGAACGTCGCATGGGCTGAGTATGCCTGCACCAAACTGATCGCCTTCGACGGAGCAGGTACTTCCGCCGCGACGCCGCAAATCGCGTCGGCAGCCGCTTGCTGGCTTCAGGAGAATCGCGGCAAGCTGAACTACTCGCAGCCTTGGATGAGAGTTGAGGCGGTCCGCACCGCACTATTCGCCACGGCCAATAACACAAATCGGGAGCATTTTGGACGGGGCACGCTCCGGGCCGGACTCGCCATGGGTCAGGCACCAACAGCCGAGAACCAACTTCAGCTGGAGAAAACGGACTCGATCGGCGTACCGATTTTAGGACCCGTTATTGGCGAAGTATTCGGCATGGCGCCGAGCGCCGCGCAGCAACAAATGTTGCAGGTTGAAGCCACTCAGATCCTGATGAAGGACGCGGAACTGCAACGTATGTTGGCCGATGCCGGCGCGGATCCCGAAGGGCCGCCCGAAAACGTGCCGGACGAGTTCCGTAGGCGCTTTCGCGAAGCCCTGGCTGATAATTCGTCGACATCGGAAGCGCTAAAGTCAGCTCTTCGAAGGCCCGGCGGGGCCGTAGGCGATTCTGGCCAAGGTAGTAGACCGGGGTCTCTCGCCGGAGTGGCGCGCAATGGTGGCAGAACTTCGTTAGGGGCGCCGGCCTCCGCCCCCGCAGTCGCTTCTCCCGCTGAGTTTGTCCGTTTCGCCACCCCTGCGCCGCAAGATCCGCGTCTACGCGTTCGACCCGATCCTCGGAACGCGAGTTGATACCGAATCTATCAATGAAACGACGCTCGAGGTTCAATGGGAGGCAAACCTGCAGCCAGGTCCAATCGGCGAATACATCGAAGTGGTCGATGTGGACCCAGCCTCGGCTTGTTGTTATGCTCCGGTAGACCTGAATCATCCTCACCTGCTAGCCACCCACGGAATGGATCCAGCGGAAGGCGTGCCGCAGTTCCATCAGCAGATGGTGTACGCAGTCGCAATGTCCACCATTGAGCGTTTCGAGAACGCACTAGGGCGAACGGCGCTCTGGGCGCCGAACCTTATCCGTATCGACGGCAAGGTTCGGAGCAACTACGTGCAACGGCTGCGAATCTATCCACATGCGCTGCGCGAACAGAATGCGTTTTACAGTCCGCAAAAAAAGTCGCTTCTGCTCGGGTACTTTACCGCGAACCGCGACAATGCGGGTGACAACTTGCCTGGCGGCATCGTTTTCTCGTGCCTTTCCCACGACGTCGTGGCGCACGAAACAACACATGCACTGTTGGACGGAGTCCACCGGCATTATCAGTATCAGACGAATGAAGACATCGCGGCGTTCCATGAAGCTTTCGCGGACATCGTAGCACTGTTTCAGCACTTCACGATTCCCGTTGCGCTGCGGCATACCATCGCTGTTTCCCGGCTTCTGGCTCAACTGGCGCAGCAATTCGGTCAGGCGAGCAATGGCTCGAAAGCGCTTCGTAGTGCGCTCGCCAAACCGCCCCATCCCTCCGACTACGAGAATGCCAAAGAAGCGCACGACCGTGGCGCGGTGCTGCTGGCGGCTGTGTTCCAAGCGTTTCTCGAAATATACGAAGCCCGGATAGTTGATCTCAAGCGCCTTGCGACCGGTGGAACCGGCATCCTGCCGGACGGCGACATCCCCGAGCCACTGGTCAACCGAATGGCGCGAGAAGCATCGATGACCGCGGATCATCTGCTGAAGACGTGTATCCGGGCGCTGGATTATTGCCCGCCCGTCGACCTTACTTTCGGCGACTATCTACGGGCGCTCATCACGGCCGACATGGATTTGAATCCCGAAGACCAATTCAATTATCGGACAGCACTGATTTCGGGATTCCGAGCACGCGGCAGTTTCCCCCAGGGTGTGCGCACGCTGTCCGAAAAGAACTTGTTATGGCAGCCGCCGAAGACTCGATTGACCTTGGCCAAAATGGATGAAATGCTGGCGTCACTCGACCTCACCTGGAACCTTTTGTCCAACCGCATGCAATCCTATCTGCGCGCAGAGCAAAACGGATTCCGCCTTTGGAAATGGCTGCAGTCCGGCCTTTCCGCCGATGAAGCGATGGCGCTCGAAGACGATTTGGGAGTCTATATACGCCCTGGTAGCCATGTGCCCAGGGAAGTGCCAATTAGCAGAGGCGTGCCGGCATTGAGCATCAACTCGGTGCGACCCGCGCGACGGGTGAATCTACGTGGTCAGCAATCAATCGATCTGGTTGTCGAACTGATCCAGAAATACGAAGAGACGGATGCCGTCACCGGGCAGAACAGCACTCATCGTGGAGGCTGTACCCTGCTGGTGAACATGGAAGAGCGGAGCTTCCGCCACGCTGTTCGAAAACGTGTCGGAAGTCCGGCCAGGGTGACCGCGGAACAAAATTTCCTGCGCATGACGGCGGAGAACAGTGGCCCTCACTATGAGCTGGGCACGCGCGAGCCGTTTGCCGCAGTTCACAGGGGTGGGTAAGGAGAATCGCATGCCATCGAAAGATCGCACGTTAGCGCCCAAGGAGACCCGAGGCACGCGGAATCGGCGTGCCCCGGCCAGAAATGCCGATGTCCCGAAGACATCGCGGGCAAAGATCAGGATGTATCGCCAGGGACTTGGGGATTGTTTTTTACTGACGTTTCCCGGCAACACGGAGACGCCGTTTCACATGCTCATCGATTGCGGCGTGGTCCTCGGCACGCCGAACCCTGCGGACAGGATGCGGGCAGTGGTCACCGATGTCGCAACGGTCACGGGTAGTCACCTCGACCTACTGGTCGCGACCCACAAACACTGGGATCACTTATCAGGGTTAGTTCAGGTCCAATCTCTATTCGACGCTATTCAGATCGATCGCACATGGCTTGCATGGACGGAAGACCCTGCGGACCCGCTAGCCAAGAAGCTCAAAAGCGCGCGGAGCCGGGCAGAAGAGGCCCTTCGCATGGCGGTCACCCGGCTCGGGATCGCAGGTGACCCGCAGGCGGCTAGTGTGGTGTCCCGGAAGTTCTCAACATTAGTGAGGCTGTCATTCTGAGCGCACGGGGCTCCAAACGGCTTTCAGTTTGGGGGTGGTAAGCGAAGAATCTGCGGTTGCTCTTTACCAGCCATTTTGGCAGGAACTTTCGGGACACCACACTAGCAGGGTGCAAAGTCTAGTTGACTTTTTCGGTGCGAAGTCTTCAGGAACAACCGGCGATGCTCTCGATTACGTGAAGAAACGTGCCAAAGGGAAACAGAAGTACTGCAAACCGGGAGAGCCGCCGATCATCCTGGCTGAGGTACCGGGCGTTCGGTTCTGGATTCTTGGCCCACCGAAAGACGAGAAGCTGTTCAAAAAGTCGAATCCCAATCAAGGGGCAGCTTACGGATTAGATGCTGGTGATACTGGCTCGCAGGCGTTGTTCATTGCCGGCCTGTCCGCCGAGATAGGCATTGGAGCAGATAGTGTCTTGGCGGATTGCGAGGTGATAGGCGCTTTTGACGATATGTACTCGATCCCTGTCGTCCGCGCCCAGCAGCTTCCCTTCTTTGACCGTCACTATTTTGGTCAGGTAAGGGATGGCAGCCTTTGCGAAAAGGTGGCCCGCGATCAGGATGAACCAGAGGGCGAGACCCGCGACATTTCGGACCAGTCTTGGCGGCGTATCGATGCTGACTGGCTCGGAATGTCGGAAACAATGGCTTTGCAACTCGATTCGGCGACAAATAACACGAGCCTGGCGATCGCAATCGAATTGGTCGACACTGGCGAAGTGCTTCTGTTTCCGGGCGACGCCCAAGCTGGGAATTGGATGAGTTGGCAGGATCTGAAGTGGGAAGCCGATGACGGCGAAGGCAGGAAGGCCGAGACGGGACCGGATCTGCTGGCGCGTACGAGAGTCTATAAGGTCGGCCATCATGGTAGTCACAACGCCACTCTCAAGGAGTTGGGTCTGGAGCTGATGACGAGCACTGAGTTATGCGCGATGATCCCTGTCGACCATGATATGGCCGTTAAGAAGCACTGGAAAAAAATGCCACTCCCAGAGCTTGTTAATCGTCTCGCGCATCAAACCCGTGGACGGGTTCTGCGAGTCGATGACATAGTGAGGAAACCTGAGGACCTGGCGCAATTAAGACCCAACGACACATCAATTTCAGATTGGGAGGATTTCGCCTCGCGCGTAAATGTTACCGATCTCTACTATGAACTGACCCTCTGACACTGGCGATTGATCACGAGGCGCCGGAAACGAAACCCGTGATGCACCCTTTCCCGCGGTGCATTCGGACATGAGCGTGTAATGTGGGCTCGTGGCGGATTGCGTCCAACCGCAGACCGCTGCAGAAAGTCCTTTATGCGCGGCGATCACCGCAGACCATTTTGCAGCACTGAGTCGCCACTTCGCGACCTGATCGTTCACTCGATTAGCCGCCCTTTGGCTGCCGCCTCTACGAGCTCCCCAGAAAACGCAGCGAACCACTTGGGCAACCCCCACCTCTCGAGTGCCGGCTCCAACCAGCCTAGTCGGTCCCTTGGCTCCGCCTCCCACAATCGGGCGCGCATTTCGACGGACGCACTGTACACTCGATCACTGAAATCCGACTCTCGCTGCCGATTAATCTCCTTCACTACACGTTCCGTATTAGCGTCGCCGGCCCTGCTTTCATAGTCGGCGACCGCTGCCGCGAGCAGGCTCGCAGCTTCAAACGGAGTGGTGGATTTTCGCAGACCATTCCGCACGCCATTCAGCGCGGCTTCCCTTTCCCGGGCGCCTTCGTTCAAGCAAACGTGAACAAGTTGGCGCCATCGCTCAGGCGCAACGCGCAAACGTCCCAGCTCAAGAAGCCTGGACTGGCTCAGGCCCGAGCCGTCAAGCCGGACATAGTGGCGGTCGGCGGCGAGAATGCTGAGGTAGGCCTGCGCGTCATTCCACGGGCCGAGTTGCGTTAACTCATAGTCGCTCAAGTACTGAAGTTCATCCCATACCGCCGAACGAAATTCCTCAAGCTCCGGATCTGTTTCGCCCGTGAACTTCCCGTCGGTGAACTCCACGTGCCCGCGCTCTCCGGTGATGAGCAGCTGGTCTGCGCGAATGGGCGTGCCGTATGCCTCGACGGGCGGTTCTGGAGTCGTCAACCGCAACAGTTGCGTGTTCAAATCCTCGGATTCCATCGGCGGTCGCAGGTGCCCCACCGGATTCGGGTCCTTCAGTTTGCTGATGGCGGCGTTCACCCTCCATGAAACCTCCTGCGCCAATTCGGCCGCATGAAATCGATCCTCCCGATAAGACCTCAACATGCTTGTAAAAGGGCCCGGGGACGGGGGGGGAGGACGGATTTTCGCAATGCTTCTGAGAATTGCGAGGCGGGGATGGCCATACCGATTCTTTTGGTTGGCGGAAATCACGACGTAGTCGGGCTTCGTTCGGGCAATCAGAGCCAACAGCCCCGGATCGGCTCCGTGATGTGGGGCCTGGAGAACACTTACATGATTCGGGAGCATCGGCAGCATTTGCTGCATCATGCCCGCAGGAATGTCGCCCGTGAAAAGGAACGCCGAATTGGCAGCGTGGTCATATCCCACAATCACCAGAGATGTTTCGTTCGGCTTCGCGTTCGCCTTTTGGGCCGGGACAATCACAGTTACGCCGTACTCCCGTTCGATCTCCGAAATCACCTCCCCTGTCGGCTGAACTACCTCGGTGTTTGCCAATTGAGCTGCAGCAACGATCTGCTGCCGGAGGCGTTCATGTTGCGGCAGCACGTCTGCAGGCAGCAGGACCCGGTCGATCGCCAGTGGCGGCCCGCGGACCGGTTCGCCCACTTTCGCGCGCTCAGGCGACGCATCCGGTCGCCACGCCTCTAAGAGAGTGAGTACGCCCTCTGCGTGATCGGCATCGAGATGGGTCAAGATCACAAGATCGAGTTTCGTCACCCCCCGCTTTGCGAGCTCTCCGAGCACCAGTGTGGCGCCCTGGCCTTCCTTGCCTACCCTGCCTGTGTCGATCAGGATGGAGCGCAGACTCCCGTCAGGACCATCGATTCTTACGAGGGCCGAATCGCCCTCCTGATGCAGGTCGAAATGGGTGATGCTTGTCGCTGCCTTCAAGTGCGGCGCAAGCGTCAACGCAATCGCAAGCACCCATGAGACCGCGCTGACCGGCTTACCATTCGATCGAAGCCAGTTCGTCCTGAATCTCAGAAATCGATCGATCAAAGTATCACATGACGGGGGTTCGTTCGGCATGGACATAACAGGTACCTGCGTTGCGTCCTGCGTTGTCTCGTGATTTCCAGGACCGGAATCGGCATTCTTGAGCACTCTACGTGCTGCGCTACTCAATCTGAAGGCGCTCCGCACGACGGCGCGCCGATGCGGCACTACTGGATCTCATCGCCAAGACAAATCTGGTGTACATTGTACTCTCTCACGATAAGTGGAACCGCCACGCGCGCCGAGATTATCTGTCCTTCGGAGGTCGCGAAGATTCGCCCGCCGCTTGAAGACCTATGGGAGCAGGACGAAACGCTTTGGGTAATGGCGGCCCAGCCGGCAGATTCAATTTCGAGGGCAGGGTGGCCGCGAGAAAGCCGGAACTGTTGGCGGCATCGGCTCAACCTCAATTTCAGAAAACAGACTTTTAGCGCTACACGGACGACGAGATCCGCGCGTTTGCCTCTGCCGTGCGCAAGCTCTTTCTGACCCAACTGGCGAAGCATCTCGCACTCCTCTGGCGCTGCCAGTGGCATCTTGAATATCGGACCGGCCTGGTGGAAAGGTTCAAGCACGCTGCGCAGCCACACGACGGGTGAGCGGATGTCTAGTGCGCGTTAGTGTATTACCTATACCTGCTCCGAGCCAAATGCCGGATGATACCAGATTATGTCCGCAGTGCTACTTAGAGGATTGACCCAAGGGGTATTTTGCAACATAATGTTTTTCTGCCATTTAGCGCCAGAAGACTTCATATAGGCCGCTCGAGAAGGGCCACGGATTCTTTAGCCGTTCAGGAGATCAGAAATGGCCGGCCAAATCAAACACCTTTTCGTCTTGATGATGGAGAACCGCAGTTTCGACCACGTCTTTGGCTTTATGAAAGCTCCGGGATATAACATCGAAGGACTCGATCCGGCCGCGTTGCCGTTCAATCAAGATTCCCTCGGCAATAAAATCTACCCAACTCCGAATGCGCAGCCCACTGGCGATCTCGCCTCCGACCCGAATCACCATTTTGCAGATGTCGCGGAACAGCTTTACGGGACAAGAAATCCAGAGTTCGGGCAGTTGCCAAATATGTCAGGATTCGTACGAAATTACGAAACCAAGAGCGGCAGTGCTGCTCTCGGCGCTCACATCATGAAGTGTTTTGACCCCGCTGGACTTCCGGTTCTCACAACCTTGGCCCGCAAGTACGCGATCTGCGATCACTGGTTTTCGTCGATCCCAGGACCAACTCTTCCGAATCGTCTCTACGTACACTGCGGGACCTCGCGTGGCCGGCTTGACATGTCACCCGATTTCTACAGCGGCTTCTATACTGTCTACGAAGAGCTCGCCCAGCATGGAGTGAGGTCCTGCATCTATTGGTCTGACTGGTCTGGCACCCTCACCTTCAGCGGACTGATGGCACACCAGAATCTCTTCTACGACAGCTATGCGAATTTTGCCGCCATCTGCGCCGGAAATCCCGATGATGTTCCCACCTATTGCTTCATCGAGCCGCAATACAATCCCGCCGCCAACCCCGCAGGCGGAACCCTCCCGGCTACCGACCAACATCCTGACAACGACATGCGGGACGGTGAGGCGCTGATTCGGAATGTCTACAATGCTATCCGCCAGAACGACGATCTCTGGCATTCGAGCGTTTTGCTGATCGTCTACGACGAGCACGGCGGTATCTTCGATCATGTTTACCCTGTTCCGCTGCCATCGCCCGATAACCTCTCCTCGCTCGCTCCGCCGTTTGATTTCAAACTGAGCGGAGTGCGTGTCCCGGCGGTGGTGATCTCGCCCTACATCGCGCCGCAGAAGAAGATCTGTTCCACCATCTTCGATCACACGTCGGCGATCGCGACGGCGCTGAAGCTCTTCATGCCGCCTCGCACGTGGCCGTCGAATAGCCTTTTTGCCCGAGCCGAAGTGGCCAACACCTTCGATACCGTGCTTGATCTCACTTTGCCACCGGACGATAGCTGGCCCAATATTGCCGCGCCGGTCTATGGCGGTGTTGTGCCGCAGCTGCAGGCCGCAGCAGCAATGGCCGCGCCACTTTCCGAACTGCAGCAGCAGGGCGTTGACGAGGCCAAGCACACAAATTCCATGCTGCCGGCCCAACTTCGAGTGGCAGTCCCAGCCGATCTCAGCACGGCGGCAGAAGCAGCCGCCTTCACCCAAGCGGTTGGACAAGCGGCCGTGGCCGCTCACGAGCAGGTGAAGGCATGAAAAGCGTCTGTTGCCTTCTGCTACTCGCGCTCAGTGTTTCTGCGGCACACGCGGAGAACTGGACAACCACGAAACAAGCCTGTCAGGACGCGCGTTTCTTTAAGGGCCTGCAGTTTCACAACGCCGAGGAATGCGCCGTCGACTTCTTCACTCTCGATCCCGTCGGCCCTGCCGTGGGCGGGATCACTACAGGCAGCGGATTCGGAGGCGGACTGCATTTAGTCCGCCAGCCCACGGCCAACAACAACATCACGATGAAGGCCCTTTACACCTACAACCATTCCTTCCTCTTTGGCGGGCAATACGAATTTGATTTCCGGCCGCCGCACCCGATCGTCACGGGCAGACGACCGGATGGGCATGGTGGGCAGACGGATCTGACCAAAGGCAATCTGTTCTTTACCGCAGACCACTTCGATCTTTACTCGCAAGACTTCTACGGTCCTGGTCCCAACAGCACGCTGGCGGGCCATGCCGTCTACCGCCAGCACGAGACGTGGCTTGGCGCGCAGGGCTATTCGCCGCTGGTTTCCTTCGGCCGCTATTTTGGTATTTTCGGCGTCTCCGGCCAGGTGAAGTACCTGCAGCCTGCGACTGGGCGTGTGAACGGTAGCTCGTTTCCCTCGGTCAGGGACCTTTACGGTGAGTCAGGAGCGCCATCCTCGACCATTAATCCCGACTTCCTTGCCGCAGGATTTGGCGTCGACGTGCGCACACCGACATCCAAGCCACGCGTCTGGGAGCAGCACGAAGCCCAGGCGACCTACACGTCTTTCTCCGAGCTAGGATCAAGCCGGTTTTCCTTTCAGCGCCTCGAGGCTTCTGCGAGCGTGGCGTTCGACCTGAGCAAATCCCTGCCCAAACCGCGGCCCGGCGCGTCTCTACTCAATCAGCCGATACGTCCCTGGTGGCGCGACGCTCTTTGCATGGAAAACGCCCGCGGCGGCTGCGATATTGGATCGCTGCGGTCCACGACTGTGGTCACCACGTCGTACACGTCTGGCGCGAGCAAGGTGCCTTTTTATCTTCAGCCAACGCTTGGGGGCGCGGACTTCGAAGGCCTCGACACCCTACGCGGCCTCGTCGACTACCGTCTCCGCGCACCGAATCGCCTTTTGACGCAGGTCGATTTCGATAAAGTCATTGCGAATCTTGGTGTCAAGGGTCACCCCATCGGAGAATATGGACTTTACGCTTTCTTCGACGCCGGCAATGTCTCTCTGACACCAGGCCAACTCATGGCCCAGGGACTTCGCAGGGACGTGGGCATTGGCGGATCAATCTCCATTCAGAACAAGATCGTCATTCGCGCCTACATCGGCTTCGGTGCAGGCGAAGGAAGCCACCCCAATGCGAAGTCGTTCAACAGCTTCGCACCGACCCCGGAAACGATCGGGGCGTGGATTCCATAAGGACAAACGTACAAGTATCTGGCGACCGCTCCGGGCGCCAACCGTGTCTCAAATACTTGACGGGTTCGATTGAGGGCCCCGAATCGCTACACCGCAGCGGGAAGACGGAGCGGACGCGTGAACGCCTTGTGAAGGATACAAGCTGACACACGACTGCGGCTCCGAAAACTTCGAATCGGAACCGGGCAGAATGAAACGTCTCATCTGTACCTAATGCGACTCTGTTTCAGGCCTTTCGAATCTCGGGCACTGTTTCAAGGAAGACCCGCTGATCTACCATGTGCCCCCTTGCTCTCAGTTTGTTCGTCAGCGAATCAAAATGCAGATATCCACAAATCACAATCATGGTTCCGGATGCATTCGTAACTAGCTTTCCTAGCCAGGCATCCTCTCGAACTTCATCTGAGGGAATTCTGTATGTGATGTTCGCCTGGAACATTCCAGGCCGGCTGCTTTGTGCTTGGTAGATTCCCGCCTCCGACCGTTCCGACGCAGTCATATCGATATTGAACCACGGGATTTGTAGCTGTTTCGCCAACCGTTGAGCGACGCTCTCGGCACCGAGCCTCTCCAGATATTCCTCGGCAAATGCCCCAAGCGTAGGAATAAAGCGGCTACGAGCCAGCGAACGTAGAATCGCTTCCAGTTCAGGGCTATTTTCCTGAAACCGGTGATCTGTGCCGACCACTACGAAGTTGAGCGAGTTTTCCACTTCTCCATGGTAATAGCTCGCAGAACATCACATGAAGGGAAGCAGTCGCAGCTTATCTGCCATTCACGAACGAAGGCCGGCAGAGAAGTTTACTGAATCCTGAGCGGATACGAGTACCAGTCATCCTGTCCGCTCAGCTCGGTGAGGAGAACATAATTTCCCGGTTTGGCGCGGCGCAGATCGAGCGTCACGGTCAGCTTCGTCTGATTGCCGGCAATGCTGGCCGTTCCTGTTGCATAGGCGATGCGGTTCGTACCTTCGCGGCCCGCTACGACGATGATGGTGTACGGTCCGGCTTCGCTGAAGCGCGGAAGGATCAGATTGACGTGCAGCAAGGCCGCTGGAAGATTGAGCGGAGGTTTGGGGGGTCTTTCGCCGGCACCTCGAAAGGTTCCATAGTTGGTGAGATCGAGTGTTCGATCAAGAACGGCGGATGCCTGCTGGGCGGCGGGTGGATTCGACGCGATCGGAGGTTGCCGATTCCAGTACCTGGCAACAACAAACCCGACAATGAGGCACGCAGCACAGAGGGCAGCGATAGCGGCCAAACGCGCCGGCGATGGCCGGCGGACGGCGACGGCCGAACGGAACTCAAGAAGAGCGGGCAGGCAGTGTGCACAGGAAGTCACATGTTGCACGCGGGAATCCGACAGGGAGAAGGACCCCGGTTTTGCCGCATATTCGCGCAGGAAGGATTCGTCAGGGCATTCGGGAGTGCTTTCGCTCCGCGGCTGTCGTTGCGTATAGGAGCGCAGCTGTTCGACGAACCACTGCTCGGGATTGGTGTTTCCCTTAATCTTTCTCACCTCGTTCTTCCGCATCAGGGGTATCAGATTTGAGTTCGAGGAGTCCAAGAATTTCTTTCTTTGCCTGGCGCCACACGGTGATGTGGTCAGCGCCGAGCTCATCCGCGATCTGCCGCCAAGTGTGCCCGGCGACCCGCCAGCGGACTATTCGGCGCGTGCGAGGGGTCATTCGATTAAGAGCCTGACGGATAAACGCGTCCTGCTCGATTTCGGGTTTGGCCGCAAAGCTTCGCGCGAGCAGTTCCAGTTCGGAAAGCGAACCGACCGCCAATTCGCCTCTGCTGGCACGTTGTTTTGAGAGCCGCTTGATGACGCTGATGATTCTGTAGGAAAGCTGCAGCGCCGTTCGCTTGCCATCGAAGCGCTCGTAATACCGCTCCGCATTCTGAACCGCCGCATCCATCAGGTCGTAAGCGAAATCGGGATCGTTGTGATAATGCTTTGCGCAATAGACAGCGTACGGCCACGCAAGGCCGCATGCCCGCCGAAACAACTGATCGACAGCCGGATCAGGCGAGCCCAGGTACCAGTAATCGCCGGCGGGGAGGGATGGCCGGGGATCC
>JASHRE010000022.1 GCA_030037515.1 Candidatus Sulfotelmatobacter sp. | reverse complement strand
TTCGTTGAACCCGCGCACCCACCGGTAACTGTTGACCGGAACATCGAGGTGCACTTTGTGGCAGGAGGAGCAAAACTCGGCCGTCTGCTGGCGCATGAACGGCTTGAGAAAGACGCGCCGATGCGGCTCCGGATTGAGCTTGATCACGAAATCATGGATGGCGCGCAGCACAGGATTTTTTGTCGCCGCCAGTTCGTGCAGCTTCGGATACTCGAGATAGAAGTCCGCCTGCCCCATCGTGCTTTTCACGCGTGCGATGGAGTGGCACATCATGCAGCCGAGCCCCGCCTGCGCTTCCGGACGATGCACGATTTGCTTGATCGGCGTATCCATGAGTCCGGCGTATAAAACTGCCGGATCGTGGCAGCCGCCGCACCATTTCGACGGCCGGGTGCCGATCGTGTCCTGCATGTACTCAATTGACTTGCGGTACCACTGGTTATTGAACGACGAAAAATGGTGCGCCGAGCTGTACCACTGGTTGTAGATATCTTCATGGCAGCGCTTGCACGAGTCCGACTCCATGAAGAACTTGCTGGGGATTTTCTGCCGCCCGTAAACCTGCGCGGAACTGGGAAAGAACGGACCCTGCGGACCGTCGCCCTCGCCCTCCATGGTTTCGGGCGCCATGATTGGATTTGCGATGCGGTTGCTCGTGCTCCAGCGGTTGCGAACATAGTTTGTGCCGAAGCCAAGCACCGCCAGGACGGCGAGGCACACCGCCGCGCGCAAAACCGAACTGCCGATAGTAAGCGCAAAGCCCGTCTGAGCTTGACGCTCGATCGACCACGCTGCTAGCAGCAATCCGAATCCGGCAAGCGAGATGACGATATGGACGTAAAGCTCCCTCCACTCCGGGCGTGACGTTCCGGTCTTGATGAGAACCAATCCAATAACGCCTGCCGCGGCCATCAGCAGCCAGCCCGCCCGCGCCAAGAAACTGCCGGTCCGAAGCAAGCGAGACAGCATGGGAACGAGAACGATTGTTGCGACGGCGCCGCCGAAGGCGTGCAGCAGCACAATGCAGGCATAAAAAATATTAGGCTGAGGGTAGGCGTATAGATAGGCGGCAGACGCGGCGAGAAATACGACGAGCCAGGGCAGAGCTCGAATAGTCCATCCTTGAGAACTTGGCATTGTCGCTTTCGCAGGTTAGAGAACTTCAGAAGAATGTCAGCCCCCACAGCAGTGGCTGAATTCGCCCATTAAAGATATTGAGAGAATCAGCGCGGCGAAATAATTCAAAACTACTACTTGCCAGACAGGAGGGCAGCCCAAGAGCAGAATCGGGTCAGGAAATTGGGGGGATTCTCCACGCCCGGCATTCGCTTTCGAGAGCACCAGCAATGGCGAGGACCTGTTCCTCCTGCCACGGACGTCCGACAATCTGCACACCGATTGGCAATCCCTGTTGTGATTGTCCGACGGGAACAACCGCGGCGGGATTGCCCAGCAGGTTGAAACACTCGGTGTAACTCCAAGCATCGAGATAATGCACAGTCTTGCCGCCGATTTGCCAACTTCGCTCGCCGTGGTGAAATGCCGGAATCGCAGCGGCGGGGCACAAAAGGATCGGATATTTCTCCATTTGCCTAAGGAACCTTGCCCGCAACACGTCGCGCCGGATCCAGGCATCGAGGAGGCTTTGGCCGGTGAGTTCCGGCTCGGCCGCGGACCAGTCCAGAAATTGGCGAAGGATCGGGCTTTCATCTTGCTCGCGACCGCGGAACATGGGCGCGATCAGCATTCCTCCAACCTTGACGAAAAATTTTTTCCAGAGCTGGCACGCTTCATCGAGACCCTCGGGACGAAACGGCTGAAGCTGAAATCCACTCTTCGTCAAAGCCTCGGCCGCTTGTTGGACCGCGGCACGAGTTTCGGGCGTGACTGGAGTACGACCGTCATCTTCAAAATAGCCAACGCGAAGTTTTCTGACATCCGCCTCATTCGGCCAGCGCACGGGAACGGGTGCGGCATAGGAATCGCCGTCTTCCGGACCCTGCATGACTTCGAACAGTACCTTCAAATCGGACGCTGTCCTGGCCATGGGACCAACGACTCCAATCAACGCAAACGGACCACCGGACGGCGGAAAGTGGCCGGTCGAAGGAATGCGGCCCGGCGTCGGCTTCAGCCCGCAGATGCCGCTGAAGTGCGCCGGGACGCGGATCGATCCGCCGCCATCGCTGCCCGCGCCCCCGGCAGACATACCCGAAGCGATGGCCGCGGCCTCGCCGCCGCTCGATCCTCCGGGCGTGCGGTCGAGATCCCAGGGATTGTTCGTCCGGCCATAAAGAAGATTATCGGTTTCCCAAGCCATGAGGAGTTCGGGAGAGTTGGTGACTCCGAGAATGATTGCACCCGCGTGGCGCAGTCGTGAAACCAGCGGAGCGTCTTGGACAGCAGCGATCCCGGCCCGAAGGCAAGTTCCCGCTGCACACTGAAAGCTCTCCACTTCGATTGAGCTCTTGATGCTGATTGGAACGCCGTGCAGTGGCCCGAGTTCTCGCCCGCTCATGATCGCTTGTTCCCTGTCCCGCGCCTCGCGGAGAACGCGCTCGGCATTGATTTGTACGTACGCGTTCAATTTGGGATTCAGGCGTTCGATCTTCGTCAGGTGGGTAGACGCGACTTCGACGGGAGAAATCTGCTTCTCCCGGATTTGTCGAGCCATTTCCCCCGCGGACAGAAAGGTGATGAGTTCGGAAGGCAAGACTGGATTCTACGTCCCAGAGTCTACGTGAGGAGGCAGAACAAATCTTCCATTTTGGGAAGGTTTGCAAGTTGGTACCTACCTTCACCGCACTCGATCTATTGGAAATCAATGATTTAGCCAAATCTTGAGGCGCAAAGACTCAGCTCAGGATTGGGCAGTCGGCGACCACCATCCTCGATTCGAGGACCTTTGGGTGACGCTGTGAATCAGTATGAGCGATGGTAATTCCCAGTCAAGGTTGAACCTATCCGGTTGTGGCAAAGCCGCCGCGGAGAGGCAAGGAGGATTTGCCGACGCTTTACTTTACTTTCGCCCTAAAGATCTTTTGAGCGTGGTGGCCTTGCTTTCGAGAATCTGCCCGGAAAACGAAATCGTTGTGGGGAAGGTGAAAAGCCAAGCGCAATTTCCTCTCATGTTTCGTTCGCCCGAGTACGCCACCATCATGCGTTATGGGTTCCTTCCTGGAACTTGGTGGCCTTCGCGGTCGGCGATTTTCTCATGGCGTGATCCAAACTCTGTTTCTCTTCCACTGTTAACGAGCGGCACGTTGCTTTCGCGAGTCCGCCCAATTGCAGGG
Source organism: Candidatus Sulfotelmatobacter sp. (assembly GCA_030037515.1). Lineage (GTDB taxonomy): Bacteria > Acidobacteriota > Terriglobia > Terriglobales > Acidobacteriaceae > Sulfotelmatobacter. The sequence continues at coordinate 8,687 of JASHRE010000022.1, read as the reverse complement.
ATCCGATCGCGACCCGCACCAAGCGGAGCACATCAATTCCCAGCATTTCGAGCATGCGGCGAATGTGCCGGTTCTTGCCTTCCTCCAGAACGATCTCAAGCCAACAATTTTTCTCTCCTTGCCGCAGCATCTGCACGCGTTGAACGCGAAGAAAATCTCCCCAGTCGGTTCGCAATCCCCGGGTCAGCGCAGTCAGGAGTTTCTCATCCCCAATCGTTCCGATTTGTACGTGATAAATCTTTTCGAGATGCGTTTCTGGAGAGGCGATATGCGCACCCCATTCCGAATCATTGGTGAGCAACAGCAATCCTTCGCTCGCCTTGTCGAGTCGACCCACGGGAGCAACCCACGGAATACCCTCGCCGAGGAGCGAATACACCGTTTTGCGTCCTTTCTCGTCCGATGCGGTTGTCACCAGGCCACGCGGTTTGTTCATCATTAGATAGATCTTCGGCCGGGCCTCGATTTCGTGGCCTTCGACAGAAATACGATCGCGCCGCAGTTCGACAGGAGTTTCCGGATCCCGCCGGACGGATCCATTGAGCCGCACGCATCCACTCCGAATTAATGCGGCCGCTTTGGATCGCGGACAATATCCCAGCTTCGACAGGGCACGAGACAGGCCGATTTTGCGCGCTGTGCTTCTGCGGGACACCAACTCATGGTACTCGAACCCCATGTCAGGGGTGCACTGGTGCGCAGCGCCTGCTACCATGTGGAAGCCTACCAGGAAGAAGAAACTCTATGGCTCATCAGCACCCGCCCCGATTTCTGAAGATTGTCGACGACGCGCGCTCGCGCATTCGCGAAACCGATGTGGAAAAGGTGAAAGCGCGCATGGATCGCGGAAACAACTTTTTGCTCGTCGACGTGCGCGAAGAAAGCGAATTCGCCAAAGATCACTTGCCGGGAGCGGTTCATCTCGGCAAGGGAGTGATCGAGCGCGATATCGAGGCGCGGGTGCCCGACCTCAACACGGAAATGGTGCTCTATTGCGGCGGGGGCTTTCGCTCAGCGCTGGCCGCCGACAACCTGCAGAAAATGGGCTATACGAACGTGATCTCGATGGATGGCGGCATTCGCGGCTGGCGTGAAAAGGGATACCCTCTCGTCAAAGACTAGACGCGCACACCCGAATCAACCCCTAACCGCTTCTGCATCTCTTCGAGAGAGACGCCCGATGTCTCCGGATAAACCAACAGCACGACAAAAAACTCCAGCACCATCATTGCTGCGAAAAAGGCGAACGGGATCGATTTCGACCATGCCGCCAAAGTTGGAAAGGCAAACGAAATCGCGGCATTCATCAACCAGTGCGAGAGGCTTCCCAGGCTCTGCCCCTTAGCGCGAACGCTATTGGGAAAGACTTCGCTAAGATACACCCAGATTACAGATCCTTGCGAGAAGGCGAAGCTCGCGATGAAGCCCACGAGCAGCCACACCAGCAGATTCTGGTGACGGTCGATCGAGAAAATTATCGCCACGCCCGCCAGGCAGGCTGCGGTTCCGACTGCCCCGATCAGCAATAACTTCTTGCGCCCCATCTTGTCGATCACCGACATTGCAATCACGGTAAAGATCAGGTTGGTGAACCCAACCAGCACGGCTTGCAGATCGCCCGACACTTTGTTGAAACCGCCAAACGCAAAAATGTCATTCAAGTAGTAAAGAATCGCGTTGATGCCGGAAAGCTGGTTGAAAAATCCAATGCTGACGGCGAGAAATATCGGGAGCACATATTTTCGCGAAAAGAGCGGCTCGTTGGCGAGACCGGGCTCGGCGTCGATGGATGCGATGATCTCACGCAGATCGCGTTCGTAATCTTCTTCCCCCGTCAATCGCAGGACGTCCCGAGCTTCTTCGAACCGTTGCTGTTTCACCAGCCACCGCGGACTGCGTGGAATGATAAAGAGCAAAAGCAGGAATAATGCCGCCGGCGCGGCCGCGATTCCCAGCTTCCAGCGCCACTCTATGTCAATTCCGAGATGAAATGCGCCGACGAAATAGTTGGAAAAATAAGCCAGCAGAATTCCGGCCACGACATTGAACTGAAAGACTCCGACCAGCCGGCCGCGCCAGTTCGCGGGCGCGATCTCCGCGATATACATCGGCCCAAGAACGGAGGAACCTCCGATGCCAAGGCCGCCGATAAAGCGGAAGAACACAAGCGCGTACCAGTTCCACGCAAAGGCGCAACCGAACGCAGAAACAAGGTAGAGCATGGCCATGATTCGCAGGCTGTCGCGGCGTCCGTACTTGTCACCGGGAATGCTGGCCAGCATGGCACCCAGAATCGTTCCGACCAGAGCCGCCGAAACCGTCACGCCCAGCAGGCCGGCAGTAAGTCGATATGCGACCGTAAGATCGCGGGTCGTGCCTGAGATGACCGCCGTGTCGAAGCCGAAAAGCAAACCGCCGAGCGCGGCGACGATCGTGCTGCGGATCAGAAACGCATTGAGCCTCATAGGGCCTTCTTCATCGATCGGTCATCATCGCACATCGCTTTAGAGGTGACTAGCATTTCTGCTTCGTGGGGTGATCAAGATCGCGACCCATAAGGCCGAGAATCAGCGTGCTGCCCATCACGACCGGACAGGCTCGATCAGAAATTTTCCCCGCGAAATTCGCCGCCCTCCGTTCAAGTTGGCGGCCGGCAGCCTGTAATGTGATCAGCGAATATCTCAATCTCCGCACGCAAAAAAGCAGCACGAAACCATGATTCTCGGCAAGTCGTCTGTTTGGTCGATTTGAAAATGTCAGGCGGAATGTACGGCGTTGAAACACGGTGCATGGGCGGGAGAGCTGGAGCGGCACGCCGGCGCCGCTGCTTTCCTAAAGCAGCTGAAGTTCTACGTCAGGTTGCCGCCCGTTGGCATCTATCCGTCTAGACAGCAATCGTTATGACGGATAACCTATCGATCGGCAGCCATGAAAGACGTTTCTTTGAAACAACGGATCAAGAAATCCCGCCCTGAAGAAAACGCCTACTTGGAATTATTGCGCACCGCGGATTTGCTCTCTCGCGGCGTCGCAGGGGCGCTGAAAATGGCAGATCTGTCTCCGACCCAATATAACGTTCTGCGCATCCTGCGCGGGGCACCGGAAGGGCTGCCTTGTGGTGAAATCGCCGATCGCATGATTACGCGCGACTCCGATATCACACGCTTGCTGGATCGAATGGAAAGGCGCCGACTGGTTTCGCGATCCCGCCAAAGCACAGACCGGCGAACGGTCATCACACGAATCACCTCGCCGGGGATACAGGCGCTGGCACGCCTCGATCTTCCTGTACAGCAAGCGCATATCCGCCAACTGGGTCATCTCGGCCGGAAGCGGCTGCGGATTCTGATTGAACTTCTGCGTTCCTGTCGCCGCCAGATGACATGATTTCCCCACGATACCTGTTGCAACGAATATCGTTCCAACGCATCTAACTCTTTTCGAAGGGAATTTTCCCATGAGCGCGCTTACCACCCAGGCGGCTGCCGTCAGCCCTTGGAAGATCGACCCCGCCCACTCCCATGCCGAATTCAAGGTCAAGCATATGATGATTTCCAATGTGAAGGGCCACTTCAAGGATCTGGCTGGGACACTTTTCCTGGATGATACTGACCTAACCCGGTCAAAGATCGACGCGTCGGTCGAGGTCCCTTCTATCGATACGCGCGATCCCCAGCGTGACGGACATCTCAAGAGCCCAGATTTCTTCGACGCAGAGAAATTCCCGACCTTGTCGTTCCAGTCAAGCCGCATCACTGATCGCGGCAATGGCGAACTGAGCGTCACCGGCGACCTCACAATTCATGGGGTGAAGCGCACCGTCACCTTTGACGTCGAAGGTCCCGCTGCTCCCACAAAAGATCCCTGGGGCCACACGCGGATTGGGCTGTCGGCGACGACGAAGATCAACCGAAAGGACTTCGGCCTGACCTGGAACGCGACGCTCGAAACTGGCGGCGTTCTCGTGGGAGATGAAGTCACAATCGCGCTTGAGGTTCAGTTTGTGAAGTCCTGAACCATTCTCGAGCCGGACCGGCAGCCGCCGGCAATGAATAGGAAAAGAGGTACATTTGTCTCTCCGACCAGTCCACCAGATCATTCAACCGAAGCCGACGATCGAAGGCGCTGGCGTGAAGCTGCAGCGTGCATTTGGCTTCGGCAAAACCAAGGAATTCGATCCTTTTCTGCTGCTCGACGATTTCCGCAACGAAAATCCTTCGGATTATCTCGCGGGTTTTCCCTGGCATCCTCATCGGGGGATCGAAACCATCACCTACGTGCTTGCCGGCTCGGTTGAGCATGGAGACAGTCTCGGCAACAAAGGGAAAATGACGGCCGGCGACGTGCAATGGATGACTGCCGGCAGCGGCATTCTTCACCAGGAGATGCCCAAAGGAGATCCACAAGGCCGCATGCACGGCTTCCAGCTCTGGGCCAATCTTCCCTCGTCGCTCAAGATGACGGACCCGCGCTATCAGGACATTCCCTCCGGTGCGATTCCCGAAATCACAGATGATGATGGAACGCGCGTGCGCGTGATTTCCGGCGAGTTCTGGGGGCAACGCGGCCCGGTGGAAGGGGTGGCAGCCGATCCGAGTTATCTCGACATTTCGGTTGCACCGAATCGGCGGAAGCGGTTTAAGATCGAAACCACGCGCAACGCTTTTGCCTATGTGTTTGCCGGCTCGGGGGCGTTCCGCGCTTCGTCAAAGCCGCAAGCTGTGCTGACCGAATCAGCCGTCGATCCGAACGCAGCGCCCACATACGACGTCAGTAATCATTCGCTGGTGCTGTTCGACCGGGGTGATGAGATCGTGGTGCAATCTGGAGATCAGGGCATCCGCTTTCTGCTCGTTTCCGGAAAACCGATTGAAGAGCCAGTGGCCTGGTACGGTCCTATCGTGATGAACACTCAGGAGGAACTACACGAGGCCGTCAGGGAGCTTCGCGACGGCACCTTCATAAAGCACCGCCAAATATAGCGCACCGCCCGGCTTCCCAAGGGCTCCACCCTGGATGCCTCGGCTTGTGCATCTCGTGATCCGGTGAATGCGGAGACTAGGCGGTTGCTTTTCGTCCGCCCGTGAACACGACTCGTTTGGCATTGGTCACTTTCGTGGCGGCTCTCGGATGCTCCCGGTCATACAGAAACCGGAGGCATGGAGGGCGCACCGCGATCTGAAGTAAAATTGCGAAATCCACTTCTCCAACTTCTTCAATCCTCAAACAGGACCCGCAGAAGGAGAAATGCAGTGGCAGGTCTTCAGGAACAACTGGACGCGTTTAAGAAATCGTTTGAATCCGGAGCTCCGCCCTACAACGCGCCGCACGAAGCAGGGGAAACAATGCGTCGCGCTGCAGCTGAGCTCGAGGCCACTGGAATTGAACGGCGAGCCTTGCGTGTTGGCGAGCGTGTGCCGAGCTTCACCTTATTCAACCAGGATTACGCACAGATAGGCTGGACCCATCTCCTGGGCGGCGGGCCGCTAGTCGTCATCCGCCAAAAAGCGGATCGTGCGAGAAGTTGATCGCGGATTGGCTCTCGCTGGAGCGGCGGCGGACCTCGCGAGATCGATGCCAGCGAGGACTGAGCCGGTTGCTCGGAAAGGAAAAGTCGCATGACGCGCAGTGAGAGCATCTCAGCCGCTCACGCAGTGAAGACGGCTCAACCGGAAGAGTTTGATCTCGTGATTCTCGGCGGCGGCACCGGTTCCACCATCGCGGCGTGGACGTTCGCCCTCGAAGGAAAGCGCGTTGCAGTGATCGAGCGAAAATACATCGGCGGATCATGTCCGAATATCGCGTGCCTGCCCAGCAAGAACATTATCCACAGTGCAAAGATCGCATCTTACTTTCGCCGAGGTAAGGAATTCGGCATCAGACACGACGGCTTCGCGATCAACATGGCGGGTGTCCGGGAACGAAAGCGGAGAATGGTCCGTGACCTAAACGACGTGTACATGGAAAATTACAGAAGGACGGGAGCCAAGTTCATATTGGGGACGGGCCGGTTCGTGGCTCCGAGAACAGTAGAAGTCTCGCTGGCCGATGGGACTATGCGTCAACTGCGGGGTACGAATGTGATCGTCAGCACGGGCACGCGTGCGGCGCTGGAGGCGATTCCTGGCCTCCGGGATGCGCAGCCCCTCACGCACATCGAAGCCCTTGAACTCGATAAAGTCCCCGAACACTTGCTGATTATCGGTGGGGGCTACGTCGGAGTTGAGATGTCTCAGGCCATGCGCCGCTTCGGCAGCAAAGTGACGGTGATCGACCGTAACGCGCGTCTGATGTCCAAAGAAGACCCGGACGTATGCGAGGCTCTGCGCAGTCTGCTCGCAGATGAAGGCATCGAAATTCTCCTGAATACGCGAGTCAAGCAAGTATCGGGAAAATCGGGACATTCGGTGAGCGTTACGGTCGAGCGGGGTGGGGCTGAGAAGACTTTGCAGGGCAGTCATCTGCTGGTCGCGGCGGGCCGCACTCCGAACACGGAGGGGCTCGGGCTTGATCAGGCCGGGGTTGAACTGACGGACCGTGGATACATCAGGGTCAATGAGCAGCTCGAAACCACAGCTCCAGGGGTTTGGGCGATCGGCGAAGTTGGAGGCAGTCCGCAGTTCACGCATATCAGTATCGACGATTTCCGTGTGGTACATGCCAACCTAACCGGCGGCGACCGGGTGACGACGGGCCGGCAGGTTCCGTATTGTCTCTTTACGGATCCTGAACTGGCGCACATTGGTCTGAGTGAAGCAGAAGCAAAGACCGAGGGTATTCCCTACCGCCTCTTCAAGGTTCCAATGGAAACCAACCTGCGTGCACGTACCCTGTCAGAAATGCGCGGGTTTGTGAAGGCTTTGGTTGATGCCAAAAGCGACCGCATCCTTGGTTTCACAGCTTTCAGCGTCGGCGCGGGGGAGATCATGGCCGCAGTACAAGTTGCCATGATCGCTGGACTGCCCTACACAGCCCTGCGAGACGCGGTGCTGGCGCACCCCACTTTGACGGAGGGTCTGATAGCGCTATTCTCATCCGCAGCTTCGACGCAAGGTGCAACGGGATCTTCGGCGGCATAAGCAACGCGGCACAGGCGGCTGCAGTGTTAACGAACAAGAAGTGAGAGTGTGAGGTCGCTTTTGGCAACAGGGAGACGCGGGAAGTATTGCCACCGGTAGCGCCCAGGCGTTGACAGATGGGCCTCCTAAGGCGCGCGGCGGAAGATCGGATCGAAGATCGGATCAAGCCGTGACGCGCGTGCCGAATGCCCGAGGAAATCGGCAATGAACTGCAAATAACTCGGTGGAATCAATTGGCGGGGAATAAATCATGAACAAGAAAGTCACCGCAACTCAAGCTGGAACTGTCGGTCTTGGTAACGAAATCTCCGTGAACCGCCTTGGTTACGGCGCGATGCGACTTACGGGACCGGGCGTTTGGGGCCCACCGAAGGATCGCAAGACGGCGTTGGCGGTTTTGCGACGCGCGGTGGAACTAGGGGTCAATTTCATCGACACTGCCGACTCTTATGGGCCGCATGTCAGTGAAGAGCTAATCGCAGATGCGTTATTCCCATACCCATCTGACCTGGTGATCGCGACCAAAGGCGGATGGGAGCGTCCGGGCCCGAATCAGTGGACCCACAACGCCACTCCGACTCACCTCCGGAACGCAGTCGAGGGAAGTTTGAACAGACTACGCATCGAACGCATTGACCTCTATCAATTGCACGCGCCAGATAACGTGGTTTCATTCGACGATTCGGTCAGAACCTTGGGGGAGCTGAGACACGAGGGCAAAATCCGAATGGTCGGATTGTCCAATGTTACCCAGGAGCACGTCGAGCGGGCGCGCCAAATCGTTCCTATCGTCTCGGTCCAGAATCGCTACAGTTTTGCCGATCGTGAATGGGATTACGTTGTGGAGTACTGCGAGCGCAATGGAATCGTGTTCATCCCCTGGTTCCCGCTTGGCGCGGGCAGGATCGCGGGTGAAGTTCTGGATCGCATCGCCGAGGCTCATCAGGGGGCGCCGACGCAGGTTGCGCTTTCCTGGCTGCTGTGGCGATCTCCAACCATTCTGCCGATCCCAGGGACATCGTCGGTCGAACATCTCGAGCAGAACGTCGCCGCAGCCTCGCTGCGCTTGAACGAGGAAGAGTATGAGGCGCTCTCCGCTGTTCCGGAACTCGTCGGTGCGCGGTAGCGGACCGGGATGGATGCGAGGGGAAATGCGGCAGAGCTCTTAACCCGCATTCTGTTGGCTCCCGAACCGGCGGGGCCGCGATCCGATCTCGTTTTCTTACCCAGTCACATTCTGTGACACGCCGCAGATCTCCCGCAGTAAGTCCGACCGGCTTCAATGCACAGCCGCAGATCCACCACCAGTGCGCTTGATGGATAGGGGCTTCGTCGTCACCGGCTCTTCGCCCGCCACCGTAGGCCTCGTATCCGGTTCTTGTTCATCGGCTCGCATCTTCGCTCCACGCTCCTTTCGGGCCCCGCCTCGCGGTGAGTGTGATTTCACCCTTGCGCTTCGCTATCACTTTGGCGTGCATCACGTCGGGAAGAGGACTTACACCTCCAAGCTGTCGTACATGCTCGGCACACCGGACGGCGGCGCCGCTAGAGCGGCTGCCGTTCTTGAACGAAGAACCCCTGCAGTTGCAGCAAGGGTTAGCGCGACCG
>JASHRE010000233.1 GCA_030037515.1 Candidatus Sulfotelmatobacter sp. | reverse complement strand
CGCGCATGAAGCAGATCGAAGCCAAGCTGCGTGCAGGCATGACCGCGAACGGGATTTCCGCAAAAGCACAGGAAGAAATTATTCTTTCGATCACCTCGTTCGCGCTCTACGGATTTCCCGAGTCCCACGCCGCCAGCTTTGCGCTGATCGCCTACGCCAGCGCGTATTTGAAGTGCCATTACCTTGCCGCATTCACCGCCGCGCTTCTGAACCATCAGCCGATGGGATTTTATTCTCCGGCGACCATCGTCAAGGACGCCCAGCGCCATGGACTGAAGCTCCTGCCGGTGGATGTGACCCGCTCTGAGTGGAATTGCACATTAGAACCAGTTGCCAGTTGCCAGTATCCGGTTGCCAGTAAAGCCGAGTCCGTATCGAGTTGCGAGTACCGTGCACCGAGTGAAACATCGAAAGCCATCCGCCATCAGCCCTTAGCCCTCAACCAAAATCTTGTCATTCCGACCCACGAGCGAACGCGAGTGGTGGAGGAATCTTGGTTTTCCTCGCGACTCAGGACTCGCGACTCGCAGTTCGTTCAGCCCCGCCAGGGATGGCATTCGTTAGCCCAGGGCTCAAGCACTGGGGAAGCGCCAGAAAATTGGAATGAGCCCCGTAGGTTTGACACATTGGCCACAACGATTGCGGTCCCGGCGCAAAAACAATGCGACTCGCAACTTGGTACTCGGAACTCGAGACTTGATTCTGGTTTACTGGGTATTGGGTGCCGGCAACTGGGAACCGGTTCGCTCGCAACTCCCGCCCTGCGCATGGGACTGCGCTACGTGCGTGGACTGCGCGAAGAATCCGCGCAAGACTTAATCCGCGAACGCGCCCAAGCTCCGTTTCAATCGATCCATGATCTCACCCGCCGCGTCCCCGAATTGCGCAAAGATGAACTCACCACACTCGCTGCCATTGGAGCTCTCAATGCCGTCGGTCATTCACCACGGGAACCTAGAGACACAGGGAAAAACGAGGAACATTTCGAACTGTCTGAAATCACCTCAACTTCCATCAAAAATCAAAAAATCATCAATGATTTCTCCGTGTCTCCGTGTCTCCGCGGTGAAAATGACTTTGCTCGGGAATCGGGACTCGGGACTCAGGACTCACGACCCGGTACTCGCAACTCCCTCCATCGCCGCGATGCTCTCTGGCAGGTGGAACGCGCCGTCCGTGCCTCGGGACCACTGCTCGAACAGCACGCCGAGCCCGATTCCCCTTCGCCACTGGCGCCCATGAATCACGAAGAGCGCCTGGTCGCCGACTTCCATGGCACGGGCCTGACCGTCGGCCCGCATCCAATGGCGTATCGACGCGAATGGCTCAAAGCCATGGGCATTCGCCGCGCCTGCGAACTGCGCGAACTGCCCACGGGCAAACGCCTGCGCATCGGAGGCTGCGTCATCACGCGCCAGCGCCCCGGCACCGCAAAAGGATTCGTATTTTTAAGTCTGGAAGATGAAACCGGAGTAGCGAACGCGATCATCCGTCCCGATCTTTTTCATCAGAATCGCCTGCTGTTAACTAGCGAGCGATTCCTCGCCATCGAAGGCATTTTGCAGAATCAAGACAACGTGATTTCGGTCCGCGCCGAACGCGTGCAGCCCCTATTCGTCACAAAAGCCGAAACAGCATCCCACGACTTCCGCTAAAACGGTTGCCAGTGGTCCGTTGCCAATAAATCCAGCCGAGGATTTACTCGAAATACTCGCGACCACAAAAAAGCAAGGGACACAGCCTTGCTCCATGTCCCCCATGACAAAGCCTTACTTCCCCGTGTAGCTCACTCGCCAGATTGAGTTCGACCCGTCGTCGCTCACCAGCAGCGAACCATCGGGCGCGACCGTCATTCCCACCGGACGTCCCCACACATCTCCATTCGGCAATACAAAACCCGTCACGAAATCCTCATACTCGCCGCGGGCGTGGCCCGTCTGATGCAGTGGCACGCGAATCACTTCATAACCTGCGCGAATCCCCTTGTTCCACGAGCCATGCTCCGAGGCAAAAATATCTCCCTTATATTCTTCGGGAAATTGCGTGCCGTCGTAGAAAGCGAACTCGAGCGACGCATTATGCGGCTGCAGCAAAACATCCGGCGTGATCACCTTATCTTTCAACTCCGGATGTTTTCCCTTCTGGCGTGGATCCTGATTCGGCCCCATGTACCACCACGGCCAGCCATAAAATCCGCCCTCCTCAACGTGCGTGATGTAATCGGGCACCAGGTTGTCGCCCAGCGCATCGCGCTCATTCACCGAGCACCACAACTCGCCCGTCTGCGGATTCACCTGAATTCCGCCGCCCGCATTGCGGATGCCGTACGCATACACCTTCAAAATGCAATTCGTCGGATCGCAGGCCAGAATGTCGGCACGGTCGTGTTCGGCGGGATGCGTGTCGCTGTCGTCATCGTTCGACGCCGATCCCACAGCTACGAACATGCGCTTGCCATCGGTAGAAAAATCTACCGCACGCGTCCAATGTCCACCGCCCGCCGGCAGATCGGCAATGTGTTCACGGGGTCCGCTCGCCCGCAGATCGCCGTTGTGATACGGGAATCGGACCACCTCATCCGTGTTGCCGATATAGAGCCACTGCGGATCGGGCCCCGGTGGATAGAACGCAATGCCGTACGGCTCCTTCAATCCTTCCGCGAAAACCGAACTCTGCTCTGCTTTGCCGTCGCTGGTCAGTCCGCGAAAAACGCGAATGCGTCCGGGCTCGCTCTCCGCCAGGAAAATGTCGCCGTTCGGGGCAGTGCGCATCAGGCGCGGGTTATCCAGCCCTGCGGCAAAGAGCTCAACTTTGAAGCCCGGCAGCGTCACGGGCCAAACATTCGCCGGACGTGCAACAACTTGCGGACCATTCCTCGCCGACTCGGTGGCGTACGGAGCTGGAAAATCCTTCGTCGTGATGTTTCGCGTCTTGCCCGGCCACTGATAACGGAAGTCGGTGAATGGCGCCTTCGGCGGCGGCGCCTTGATCGTCGACGTCATCGCCGCCGGCGGAGCAGGCGGAGGCGCGGCCGGCATGGAGCTGCTCTGCGCACCCGGTCCCATGGTTTCTACAAAACTCACCAGCTCCCATCGATCCTTTTCCGGCAGGAACGCCCACGAAGGCATTCCGTTATCTTTGTCGCCTTTGGTGATGAACCAAAACACCTCGCCCTGCGCGACGCCTTCCAGTTTGCCGTCCACTAGTGACGGGACGTTTCCCGTTCCCTGCCCCGAGCGTCCGTGGCAAGCCAGACAATTTCGTGCATACAGCGTCTTGCCTGCCTGCACGGCGGAAACTTGGCCCGTGTAGGGATTTTTCAGCTCCTTCGACGAATCTGGCGCATCGTGAAAATTTTTGTCGATCGCAAACAAGGCCGCCACCGAAAACAAAATAGAGAAGGAAACTGCGACGGAAATTTTGCTGCCACTTGCACGCATAGCTATCCTCGCAATGAAGTGATTGAACAGGTAATTGCTTTTAGATGGGCTGCCTGATCCCCACCCCGCGATTCTACAGGTTTCGGCAGTCGGGTGCCGGCCTTAGGCGGGCACGCGCACAGCAACCCAGTCACCTGTCAACTTGTGAAAAATCGCTGCACCCTGGTCGCGTTTTGTGCGACTGGGTCGGATTTTGATGCGAAGAAGCCCGCCGCCAGGCGTATGCTGAACCAAGGCACTCTCAGCGCTGCTGCAATCCCTGACAGGCGCGCGCGGTGCGATAATCATCACTGATCATGTTATGTCTGACGAACTGAGTGCGCTTTCACCTCGCTCGCGTTTTCGCGCCGGAATGGTTCTCGCCATGGCCGCCGACGCACTGCAACTTTTCGTCTTCCCGCTCTTCGCCGAAGGCGCGCTCTCGCCTGCCGACGACGTCCTCGATGTAGCGGTCGCCATCATTCTGGTTCGCCTGCTCGGATGGCATTGGGAATTTCTCCCCGCCTTCGCCGCCGAACTCATCCCCGGCGCCGATCTCGTTCCCTTCTGGACCCTCGCCGTCGCCAATGTCTACCGCAAATGGACGAAGATTTCGACCGCTGACGATGCCGTGCAAGCGCAACGCCCCGCTCTCCCCGGAACGCAACCCCCCATCTGATCTCAAGCACTTTACACGCGCCTGCCCCACTCCTGTTCGCCGTTGTTTGGGGATTTGACTCTCTCCCCAGCGTTTCGGATTTTCGACCGGCCGTCGAATCCTCTTCCGGCTTGCGATTCATTCGCTACAATATCCAGACCCCAATGAACCGGAACTACGTTCGCGTTCTCACTTCACCGCTTCTAATTTTTCTTTGCGTCTCTCTCACGCCCCTCGCGGCCCAATCGGTTTCGCCTGACCTTTTCAGCGGCCTGAAATGGCGCCTGATCGGTCCCTTTCGCGGCGGACGCGCTGTCGCCGCCACCGGCGTTGTTGGCGATCCCAACATTTTCTATTTCGGCGCAGTCGATGGCGGCATCTGGAAAACCACCAACGCCGGCGTGACTTGGTTGCCCATCTTCGACCATGAACCGGTCGCCTCCATCGGAGCCATTGCCGTCGCGCCTTCCGATCCGAAAATTATCTACGTCGGCACCGGAGAATCCGATATCCGCTCCGATCTCGCCTCCGGCAATGGCGTCTACCGCTCCACCGACGCCGGCGAGACCTGGCAAAACATCGGCCTGCAGGACACTCGCCAGATCAGCCGCATCGTCATCGATCCGCAGAATGCCGATATCGTTTATGTCGGCGCCCTCGGTCACGCCTATGGCCCAAACCAACAGCGCGGCGTCTTCAAATCCGCCGACGCTGGCGCGCACTGGACGAAAGTGCTCGACCAAGGCCTTGAAACCGGCATCGCAGATCTTGCCGTCGCGGCCGATCATACGAACATTCTCTTTGCCGCGACCTGGCGCACGCATCGTCCGCCGTGGAGCACCTACGCCCCGATCGACACCGCTCCCGGCAGCGCGATCTTCCGCTCTCGGGATGGCGGCAATTCCTGGACGCTCCTCAACGGCTCCGGTCTTCCCGAGGGCGATTGGGGACGCCCCGCCATCGCCGTCTCCTCCGACGGCAGGCGCGTTTATGCGCTGATCGACGATGGCAAGAAATCCGGCCTGTACCGCTCCGACGATGGCGGCGACACTTGGTCTGTCAAGAATTCCGACGCTCGCCTCACCAGCCGCGCCTGGTATTTCGGCAACATCACCGTCGATCCGCAGAATCCCGACGTCTTCTACGTCCCCAACGTCGCGCTCTATCGCTCGGAAGATGGCGGGCAGACGGTCTCCATCGTCCGGGGCGCGCCCGGTGGCGACGACTATCACCAGCTCTGGATCGATCCTAGAAATTCCGCTCGCATGATCCTCGCGACCGATCAGGGCACCACCATAAGCGTTGATCGCGGCGCGACCTGGAGCACCTGGTACAACCAGCCCACGGCGCAGCTGTATCACGTCGTCACCGACAACAAGTTCCCCTACACCGTTTACGGCGCGCAGCAGGATTCGGGCAGCGCCTCCGTCCTCAGCCGCACCGATCATGGCCAGATCACTCCGCGCGACTGGGCTCCGGCCGACGGCAGCGAAAGCGGGTACATCGCCCCCGACCCCAAAGATCCCAACATCCTCTATTTCAGTGGAACCTACGGCAGCGTTTCGCGCTTCGATCTTCGCACCTCGTTCAGTCAAGACATCACACCGTGGCCACTTCCTACATTCGGGGTCGACATCGCCCAACGGAAGTACCGCGATCCCTGGACGCCAGTTCTCGTTTTCTCTCCCGCCGACAAAAGCAGCCTCTACCTCGGCACGCAATTCGTCATGAAAACCACTGACGGCGGTCTGCATTGGCAGACAATCAGTCCTGATCTCACCGGCGCGCAACCGAGCGCGGGAAAAAAACCGGGCGCCCCCACAGTCCAGGACGCCATCGCGCGCGGCTACGGTGTGGTTTACTCGATCGCGCCTTCCCCGCTCGATGCCAGCCTGATTTGGGCCGGCAGCGACACGGGATTAATTCACATCACCCGCGACGGCGGCAAAACTTGGAAAAATGTCACGCCCAAAGGCCTCAGCGACTGGTCAAAGATTTCTCTGATCGAAGCCTCACACTTCGATTCCGGGGTGGCTTACGCCGCCATCGATCGCCATCGCCTCGACGATCAAACTCCTTATCTATATCGCACTCGCGATTACGGCCAAACCTGGGAGCCGATCACA
>JASHRE010000021.1 GCA_030037515.1 Candidatus Sulfotelmatobacter sp. | reverse complement strand
GATGGGACAGCGAGCAACGCCGTCCCTGCCTGCTGCGTGCGATAACATTTTCTTCTATGAAGTTCGACTTTCTGGCCGAGACCTACGCCACAGAACGCGTCAAGGTGCTGAGCGTGTGGAGCGAGTTCACGGAAGAAGATCTCCCGATCCGGCCGAACGCCCGGGATCCGCGAGGACGCAGCGTACGCGAGCAGATGGTGCATCAGTGCGTGAGCGAGGATTTGTGGTTTCGCAACATGCTGGAGATTGATGTGGGCGCGCCTCCGCTGCCGAAGGTCGAGTCGCGATTGCAGTTCATGCGTCGATACGCGGAGCATAGCGGGAAGCGGCTGGCGGCTCTTGAGACCAAGGATGATGAATGGTGGCAGAAAGACGCGAGATTTTTTGACGTGCGGCGGGCCCGAGCCTGGATCATGGTACGGCGGATCGCGCATACGGCGCATCATCGCGGTCAGTTGATGGCGATGCTGCGCATGCTGGGAAGAGATCTGCACAGCAATTACGGGCCGACGGCGGATACGGGCGGTCTGATGGTGAATCACGCGCCCACGATTTATGCCTATGAAAGCTTGGAGCAGCTGCTCAGAGACGGGCCGAGGGCGCAATTGCCTGGGGCGGGCGGGAAGGCGGTCACGGAAAGACCGTCGGGTGGTTCTTAGATTGATACGAAGTCCAAGTCCTGGTGCTATCCGCCGAACTGGGGCGAGACAAGGATGAGGCAGCCTTTTAGAAAGAACTTCTCACTTTATGGTGAACGCTAGTGTCAGGAGCGTCCTTTGTTCAACCTCATGGGCTTTGCCGCTGCCGGTCGCAGGGCTGGGGCTTGAGCTGCGCTTCACCGTCAGTACTGGACGCTCTCCGGCAATGCGCTTCAGGCGTGGCAGCATATTGAACATCGCCCCCATGTTGGCTGGTTCTTCCTGCACCCAGACGATGTCGGCGTGCGTGCCGTGACGATCGAACTCGGCAATGACTTCCTGCTCGGGAAATGGATAAAGCTGTTCCAGGAAGACGATGGCTGTGCTCTTGTCTTTTCTTTGCCGACGTTCCGTTTTTAGTTCGTGGCCGATCTTGCCGGTGCAGATCAGAATGCGCTCGGCCTCGCCGACGGTCATATCGGGAATGACGTTGAGAAAACGCTTGTGCGTGAAATCTTCGATCGGCGAGCTCGCGTCGGGATGCCGCAACATGCTCTTGGGCGTGAACACGATCAGCGGCTTGCGCCAGCGCCGCAGCGCCTGCCGGCGCAGCAGATGGAAATGCTGCGCGGCATTGGAAGGCTGCGCGATCTGGATGTTGTGTTTGGCCGCCAGCTGAATGAAGCGCTCAATGCGAGCACTCGAATGCTCCGGGCCCTGGCCCTCGTAGCCGTGCGGCAGAAGCATGACCAGGCCGGAGAGCAGGTTCCACTTCGCCTCTCCGGCGCTGATGAACTGATCGATGATGGCTTGCGCGACGTTGACGAAGTCGCCGAACTGCGCTTCCCACAAGACCACTGACTCGGGATAGTCCCGCGAATATCCATATTCGAAGCCGAGAACACCTGCTTCCGAGAGTGTGGAATTGTAGATTTCGCAGCGCGCCTGGCCAGGGGAGATGTTTTCGAGAGGCACGTATTCGTTTTCATTTTCCGTGTCAATGAGAACGGAGTGCCGCTGATTGAAAGTGCCACGCCGCGAATCCTGGCCGCTGAAGCGCACGTGGATGCCCGACTTGACGAGGCTGGCGAAAGCGAGAGCCTCGGCCATCCCGTAATCGACGGGGTGCTTGCCATTACCCATCTCCGCGCGCTGTTCGAGCAGTTTCTTTACCTTGGGATGAATGTGAAAATCCGCGGGATACGTGGTCAGGCGCTCTGTCAGTTCCGACAACTCCTGCTGTGAAAGTCCAGTTTCGACCTCGTATTCGGGTTTGTACGGACCGCCAAAGTAGTTGTCCCAATACTCGGGAAGTTCGCGCATCAGAGGCTTGCGCTTGATGCTGCTGGTTTTTTTTTGGGCCGATTCGAATTCCGCACGGATGGCAGCCGCCTTTTCCGCAGCATCGGTCACCCCGATGTCGTCCGCATAAATCTCCCACAGCGGAGGATGATCCTTGATTCGTTTGTAGAGGAGCGGCTGCGTGATGGTGGGATCGTCGACTTCGCTGTGACCGTGTCGACGATAGCCGATCAGATCGATGACAACGTCGGTGTCGAAACGATATCGATATTCGACCGCCATGCGCGCGACCCGGACCACGGCATCGACGTCTTCGCCATTCACGTGAAAGATGGGAATGGACTGGCGCCGTGCGATGCAGGCGGCAAATCGCGTCGAGTGTTCTTCGGTGTAGCTGGTCGTGAATCCCAGAAGATTGTTAACCACAACATGAATCGTGCCGCCAACCGTGTACCCAGGGAGGTCGGCATAATTCATGGTCTCGGCAAGAATGCCTTGACCGGCAAAGGCTGCATCGCCATGAACCAGCAGCGGAAGATACTTTTCGCGGCCACCTTCGCCAGTGCGGTCCTGCTTGGCGCGAGTGCGGCCGACGGTCACGGGATCGACCGCTTCCAGATGGCTGGGATTCGAAACCAGATGAATATGGACCTTGCCGCCGCTATGGGTCACGTATTCTCCCGTCGCCCCCATGTGATACTTCACGTCGCCGGAACCGAGCACGCTGCGTGGGTCAACATCTTCAAATCCGGCAAAAATTTCTTCCGGCGGACGTTTGGCGACGTGGGCAATGACATTCAAACGCCCGCGATGGCTCATTCCCATGACAAGCTCGGCTGCGCCCAGGCGTGAGCCGGTGTCGAGCACTTCATCAACTAAAGGAATCAGAGCGGTCACACCTTCCAGAGAAAACCGTTTGCTTCCCAGATATCGCTGTTGCATGACCTGCTCAAAAACCTCTGCGCGGATGAGCAGATCGAGAATGCGCGCCCGATCTTCGTCTGTGATCTCGTAGCCTTGCGAGGGCGATTCCATGCGGTCGTAGATCCAGCGCCGTCGCTCGGGCCCGTAGATGTGATTGATTTCGACGCCGATGGTCGAGGAATAGATGTTGCTGGCTTCTTCGGCGTACGGGCCGTCTCGTTCGAGTTCAGGCGTGGGACGCGGGCGGAGAAAGCCGAGCGGATCGAGGTCGCCCTCCAGGTATCCAAACTGGCGGTAGGCGCTGAAGACGCGCTCGCGCTCAGGATCTGAGGCGGATTTCGAGCCATTGCTTGGGGTTTCGAGAACAGTCGATGACTTAGTTTTCGG
>JASHRE010000232.1 GCA_030037515.1 Candidatus Sulfotelmatobacter sp. | reverse complement strand
ATAGCTCCTCATGACGGGGTTCCCCAGATGCAAATCTTCGATCTCGGTTTGCAGTTTGCCCGAGTATCGTTTACTGATTCGCCGGCCAAAGATCACCGTAAGCTTGTCGGGTCGACCGAGATTGCGATTGGCATCCAGGAGTCGATCGCTCAGTTGATCGAGCGCTGCGCGGCGGCGGAAGATCAGGTTATCGCAGTTATGTGCCCTCTCCAAATATGTGGCGGGTTGGGCAACGAGGTCGTTTCCTGGTGAAATTCCAGACGTTAGAGGTGTCTGTGGTCACATAATGAGCAAGCCACTGTGGAGAACAATCGCCGAGCGCAAAAGGCGCAAGGAGGTTGTCCATGCTGGAGCGTTGTTTTGTCCGCCAGGAAACCCTTAACCGGATCCGTTCTTCGTGGCTCGGACCAGCGGTTGAGGGATATGCCGCGTGGCTGCGTGACCGTGGATACAGCGTGAAGACGCTAGCCGCGCGTGTGTCGATCTTATGTCGGTTCGGTACGTTCGCGCAGGAACACGGCGCGCAAAGGTACGAGGAACTCCCGACCTATCTGGAGCCATTCTTGCACGACTGGATCCACCAACCTCAGCCACGTCGGGCCGCGGGGTCGTCGTTGCTGGTGGCTCGTCATGCACGGGTTACGATCGAACAGATGCTGCACGTTGCTGTTCCTGGATTCGTCGGTCGGCCTCGTGGGCAGGCGATCCGCGAGCCGTTCGCGAATCAGGCTCCGGGGTTTTCGACCTACCTCAGTCAAGAGCGGGGACTTCGCGATACCACCCTGGGCTTGTACGACGAGCATCTCCGCGCATTCGCTGCTTATCTGACCGATTTGGGGCGTGAGGATCTGCGCGAGCTCTCGCCGGCCATGGTCAGTGGGTTTCTAACCGAGCGGAGTAAAGGCCTGAGCCGCTCCACCGTGCGGATTCGGTGCGGACTGCTGCGTGTGTTTCTGCGCTATCTGTACCGCGAACGGCTCATCGCTCGCGATCTTAGCAGGATCGTGGAGGCTGCCCCCTGCTATCGGCTCGCGCACCTGCCTCTATCGATCACGGCCGAGGATGTGCAGAAACTGTTGGACAGCGTTGATCGGCAGACCATCTTGGGTCGACGGGATTACGCGATCCTGCTCTTGCTGGTCACGTATGGGCTCCGGGCTCGCGAAGTAGCCGCGCTAACTCTGGACGAAATCGAGTGGCGCCATGACCGCTTGCGAATCCCGGCACGCAAAGCGGGCCATTCAACGGCCTATCCACTCTCACCTCGCGTTGGGGCTGCCATTCTGGAATACCTGAAGACAGGCCGACCGCAGACCACGTTACGTCAGTTGTTCTTTCGTGTGACGGCGCCATGCACGCCAATCACTCAGGGAGCTGTCTCTTCCCGGGCCGCGCACTATCTGCACCAGGCCGGCATCATCGGGCCACGACTGGGGTCGCATACATTCCGCCATTCCTGCGTGCAGCGTCTCGTCGAGGCCGGATGGTCCTTGAAAGCCATTGGGGATTATGTCGGTCACGCGAGTCCCGCTTCAACCGAGATTTACAGCAAGGTGGCGGTTGAGACCTTGCGCGAGGTTGCCATGGTGGGCCCTGGAGAGGAGGTCCTATGACCTCGCGATGGACTGGTTTCCGCAGCCCGCTCAAGGCCTGGATTGAGATGTTTCTCGCCCATAAACGGTCTCTCGGCTATCGGGTGCGCACCTCCGAATCGGTTCTCCGTCTGTTGGATCGGTTTCTCGTCGAACAGCACGTAGATACGCTCGAGGTCATCACGCCGCCGGTGATCGAGGCGTTTCTGGCGTCTCGTCCTCGCTCTTCGCCACGTAGTTTCAACCAATTGTTGGGTATCGTGGGACGCCTTTTCGACTGGCTGATGGCTCGAGACCTCGTGCCCCGATCGCCAGTGCAAACCAAACCCAGGCGCACCACCGCGTCTCGTCTCCCCTTCCTGTTTGATCCACCCAACGCTCGTCGACTGCTCGACGCAGCGGGGAACTTGGCAGACACACACAACACTTCACATCGTGGTCTTACCTACAGGACGATCTTCGCGCTCCTGTATGGATTGGGCCTCCGCGTCAGCGAAGTCGCACGGTTTCGCATGAGGGACGTCGATCTTCTGCAGCAGTTGCTCATCGTGCGGGAGACGAAATTCGCCAAGAGCCGCTTAGTCCCCTTCGGTCCCAAAATGGGCGAGCTCCTTGCTGGCTATCTGGACCGGACCCCACGAGTGGGCGCTAACCCTCCGATCTTCACCTTTCGCAAATGCCAGCCGGTGTCGGCGGGCACTATCAGCACGATCTTTCACGAGCTTGCAACCCAACTCGCGTTGCCCATCCCCGACGGCACCCGTCCTCCCTGCGTCCACAGCCTGCGCCACTCATTTGCCGTGGGTACTTTGCTCTGTTGGTACCGCAAAGGTGTCGATCCGGCCTCGCGGTTGCTTCAGCTTTCCACATTCATGGGCCACGTCAATCCCTCTTCGACAGCCGTCTATCTGACCATCACAACTGAGCTTCTCAGCGAGGCCAGTCGGCGATTCGAGCGCTGGGCGCAGCCGCTCATCCAGCAGGTGACGCCATGAGTACTCCCGCGCTTGGTGCTTTGCTCCACGCATTCCTCGCCGACGACCTCCCACTCCAAAAAGGCTTGCAGCCGACCTCCATCAAGGCCTACCGGGACGTTTTGCGGCTCTTTCTGGGTTTCCTCGTGGCCGACGTGCCCTGTCGGCTCACACAGATCACCCTCAATGCGCTCACGCTCGACCGCGTCCTGCGTTTCCTCCAGTATCTCGAAGATACACGCCACAATCATCGACGGACGCGCAACCAGCGGTTGACGATCTTGCATACGTTCTTTGAGTTTCTGGGACGACGTGTGCCGGAGTGCCTTGCCGTGGCCCAGCAAGTGGCTGCGATTCCGAGCAAACGTGTCCCGCCACCGGAAACCCGCTTTCTCGACACAGACGAGATCGCGGCGCTTTTTCATCGGCTGCCGACCGAGGGCCGCTTCGCCCTGCGCGACCGCGCGCTCCTACTAATGCTCTATAACTCCGGTGGACGGGTGCAGGAAGTAGCGGACCTCCAAGTCGAGCACTTGGAGTTAGGGTCTCAGCCACGAGTGCGCTTGCACGGGAAAGGCGATAAGTGGCGCATCTGTCCGCTCTGGCAGGAGACTGCCAAGCTCCTGAAGCAACTCATCAGTAACGCTCCTCCAAACGCATCGTCGGCAAGACCGGTCTTCGCGTCCCATCGTGGCCGGCCCCTCACGCGTTTTGGAATCTATAAAATCGTTCGCCGCCATACGGGCGACCTGCACGCATCACAGGCTGGTCCTGACCGCCACCACGTTAGTCCACATGTGTTTCGACATTCCTGTGGCGTACACCTGCTCGAGTCGGGTGTCGATATCAATGTGATTCGAGGTTGGCTGGGTCATGTCAGGCTTGATAGCACCAACCGGTACGCGGAGATCACAGTGCGAGCGAAGCAGGCTGCTCTTCGCCTTTGTGAGCCACCAACCATTGCGACAGACGTTCCTGGCCCTAAGCCAATCTGGCGGGATGATGAGGCGCTTCTGTCATGGCTGGCGTCGCTCTAAGCAGACCCGTAGCGCAAATGTGCCCTACTCTGCGCGGCCCGCCGCATCATAACTCGGCTCGCTGAACCGGACGCCACATATTTGGAGAGGGCACATAATGCAGAGCATTTTTAGCCCGGCGGCGCGGCTACCAGTAGGTGCGGGCGAAGAAAGAAAATTGTGGGAGCCGCGCCGGTGAGCTAAAAATTCGTTGGGCTAAACCGCCGGCAGGATGTATGTGCTATGGGTTTTGTAAGCCGAGAAGTGTTTCCAAGTTGAGAGAGGTAGTGATGTGAAGGAGCTCGGTGGACAATGTTTCCGGGGGCTTTGCGAGCACGAGTGGGGCAAGATGGTAGGGATTGGTTGGCCGAAGCGTGGGTCGGAGTGCTGCAAGCAACACGACTCCTCCGACTCGACCGACTGGAGCTCATGGAGACAGCGATTTGAAGTCGCACGGGTTCAATCATGACGTATTTTGAATGGCCGGGGGAGAACGAACCCCGGCCAATAACTTGACCACGATCATCCGGCCACGATGGCAAACTGGACATTCGCGCAGCGAGTGGCCGGTGAGCCTCTCGTATCGATCACAATAGTCTTCGCATGGCTGGGATTGGGAGGAGCTTTCGTTGGGTGAAGCCATGTTCAGGAGTTGGCGGCAATGCTCCAACTTCTCCTTGCGATATCGATTGCCCAGGAAGCCGTAGTAGCGAATGCGATGGAATCCGCTGGGGAGAACGTGGAGGAGGAATCGCCGAATGAACTCCTCCGCCGAGAGCTGCATCGTCTTCTGCTGATGGTTGTTGCGGTAGTCTCGCCAGAGGAATTTGACCTGCCCGTCTTCGATATCCACGATCCGATGATTGGAAATAGCAACTCGGTGGGTGTAGCGACCGACGTAGTCCACTACCTGCTGCGGGCCAGCGAAAGGTGGCTTGGCGTAGACCACCCATTCCTGCGTGCGTACAGGAGCCAGATAACGGGTAAAAGCCGGCGGATCGTGAAGTGCCTCCAGTGAAGAGAAGAAGTGTAACTGGCCAGCGTCGAAGGCCTGCTCCAGATAAGTCAAGAACAAACGGCGGAACAAACGGGATAGCACGCGTACTGGCAAGAAGAAACCGGGGCGGCAAGGAACCCAACGGGTACCATCGGGCGAGATTCCGCCGCCCGGGACCACACAGTGCAAGTGGGGATGAAAAAGCAGGTTTTGTCCCCAGGTGTGAAGCACGGCGAAGAAGCCGATCTCGGCGCCCAGATGTTTGGGATCGGCCGCGATAGTAGACAAGGTCTCGGCCGTAGCTCGGAACAGGATGCCGTAGACCAAATCCTTGTTCTGGTAAGCGAGGGCAGCGATGTCTTCGGGCAGTGTAAAAACCACGTGGAAGTATTGGCAGTGCAAGACTTCGGTTTTTCGTTTTTCGACCCACTCTGCACGAGCGAGCGACTGACACTTGGGGCAATGACGATCGCGGCAGCTATCGTAGCAAGGCCGTTCGTAGGGACAGCTGTCGCAGTGTTCGAGATGACCGCCGAGGGCTGCCGTGCGACACACCTCGATCGCGGTCATGACGCGCCGCTGCGCCGTGGAGAGCGACACACCGTGCTTCTGACGATAAGCTTCTCCATAGAGGCGGAAGATGTCCGCCACTTCCAGCTTGGGGCGATCCATGGGGCCCAGCGGCTAGAAGAGTGGTGGCGGAGTGGGCTTGACCTCCAGGGGAACGGGGTGCGGCAACAAATCAAGCGGGCTCGACGTCGAACACACTTTACTGGTCGCGATGCGGAGATATTTTGCGGTAGTGGCGAGGCTGCGATGTCCAAGGAGCAGTTGAATAGTACGAACATCGGTGCCTTGCTCCAGAAGGTGGACGGCAAATGCATGCCTCAAGGAGTGTGGGGTGATGGGCTTGGAGATTTTGCAAATACGGTGGGCTTTCTGGCACTCGTGCTCCACCGCCGCCCGGCCAATGTGCTGGCTCGGCATATCACCGGGAAAGAGCCAGTGCTCAGGCCTTTCCACTCGCCACCACGTTCGCAGGATCTCCAACAGCTTTGGGGAGAGCATCACGTAGCGATCCTTCATTCCCTTGCCTTGCTCAACCCGCAAGACCATGCGCTTGCTGTCGATGGCCGGGGGTGTAAGAGCGATGGCCTCGGAGACGCGCAGGCCGGCTCCGTAGCAGGTGGTCAAGATGGCACGGTGCTTCCTGTTAGCCACGCAGGCCAGGAACTGTATGACTTCCTCGGGACTGAGGACCACGGGCAGGGTTTGAGGCTTTTTCGGAGCAGGGATGATGTCTGCGAAAGTCCAGTCCCTCTTGAGAGTGACTTTATACAGAAAGCGAAGCGCGGAAATGGAGACAAGGATCGAACTGGTGGCTAACTTCCTTTCGTTGGTCAAGTAGACTTGATAGGCACGAATCTGCTCCGGTTTTAACCGCTCGGGTGACTGGTTGAAGTAGCGTGCGAACAGTGAGACCTGCTGGACGTACAACTCCTGAGTGTTCACCGCCAAATTCCGGATCTGCATGTCCTCGAGCATGCGTTGCCGAAGGGATGTCATGGAAAGCTCCTTTGTCGGATGGAATTCGCTGCAAGCAGCGACTCCATGGTTCCGCAAAAGGGGCTTACCCGGGAACAAGACGGAGGAGCGAGACCAGATGGATCCCCGAAGTCACGAACTGAATGTCGTGCGGATTCCTACCGCGTAGCGGTTTAGTCCAACTGCGATTTTGTTGCCGGCAACAAAATCGCAGTATTCCACCTGGGCAAAGAACAGCTGATGCCAGCAGCGGTGCTCACGTCGTTCGGAGCCAGTGAAAAAAGGAATCAGGCGTTTGATCCATTTGTGACCACAGCGTTGGAGGTCCTTCGCGGTTAAGGAATCTGCCATCTCCTGGAGAGCCGCGGGATCACTACAGTGGCGAAAGGCGTTGCCAGTTTGGG
>JASHRE010000231.1 GCA_030037515.1 Candidatus Sulfotelmatobacter sp. | reverse complement strand
GTTCCCTTTTTGTCGCCGGCGAACGCGCTAGGTATTGACGCCGACCATCAGGCCATCTGCACCGGTTGCTGATTCAGCCGCCAAACCGCAGGCGTGGCTCCGGTGATGCGGCGAATCCACCTGGTCATGTGAGCCTGGTCTGCGAAACCCGTCTCCGCTGCGATTCTGGACAGGGGCTCGGACCCTTTTGTAATGCGAAGCCACGCGGAACGCGCTCGCAATTCGGCACGTAACAAAGACGGTGCGATTCCATACGCCGCAGTGAATCCCCGAGACACGGTTTCGCGCGCCAGACCATTTACTTCCGCCCATCCACCAATTTCTCGCGAAGCATTTCTGGTTAAGTCCACCAGCAACAGATCCGGCCAATCTTTTTTTTGTCCGCCGGGAGGCGATCGTTTTTCGCGAAGACGACGTTCTAGCAGATACTTGGCCTCGATGACATCCTCTTCAGCTGCTTTCGCGACTTCATCCACATCGTCCAAATGGTAGAGCCCGCCGATTCCGTCATCGTCTGCCCAATCAAGCCTTATCAGCCTGACCCCGGCGGACACCATTTCATTTCCATGACAATCTAACGCGGCGTGAATGAGGACATCGCCTGCTGTGGCATGGATACGGCCGTTATATCCCGATTCCTCGAAGGTGCCCGCTAGCACGACCGTTGCGTATGCGCGAAGATGACGATGCCGAGGCAAGCTGAATCTGCAAGGTAACGTTTCTATACCCGGCCTGATCTTGCGAAACCGTGAGTTGTCGGTCGTTGGCGACATATTGAATGGTTAGACGACCGCCCGGCGGCTAGGATAGCCCGTTGTGCACTGTTTTGCCTAAGTCAAATGCCTTCAATACAAGCGCGCCTACTGTGGCGGACGCTGAGCGGTTGGAATTTCATTCAAGTTTTCGGGTTGCCACGAAGGCGACTGTGATGCACGCGATAGCGGTAAAACAAACCTAATTTAATTTAAAAGGGGTATCCATTTGACTCAGCTACTGCTACCTATAGTGGTGCGGTAGCCTTTGCGGCAGGTCAGTTCGGTGCGTAATTGACTCGTACGGTACGGGTTCGGTCGAAAGCGCTTGCTGCACAAGACGAAAGAAAAGTTTGCCTCGATTCCCCGATCTTCGTCGGTTAAAGCGAAAACTGAATTCATCCAGGTAGTACGGTAAGTGTTGGCAGCTGATAGCGCCTTGATGGGTTCCCAACCACCAGCGTTTCAGGAGAGCGGCGACTCGGTGCACACGCGGCAACGTTTTGCTTACTTCCTTAAGCTGTCCACGGAACGGTGTGATCTCGTGATCATAGCCTTTCTTTTCTAGTCCCGAGTACCCTCGCCAACCGTCCGTGTGGACCGT
The DNA here is from genome assembly GCA_030037515.1 of Candidatus Sulfotelmatobacter sp. GTDB lineage: Bacteria > Acidobacteriota > Terriglobia > Terriglobales > Acidobacteriaceae > Sulfotelmatobacter. The sequence goes on along the minus strand of JASHRE010000231.1, from coordinate 1,839 downwards.
GCTGCCCGGCTCGATAGAATCCTGCACAAACTCATGTAAACATTCAGCGGATGCATCTTCTATGACGCGCATACGAACCCTGCCAATTGCTTTCCCATCGGCCTGCGCCGCGATGACGATCAAAGCCTTGTTCAGACCGCCCCGCCCTCGCTTACCTTCTTCCAAGCCTCCGAAATAGGTCTCGTCCACTTCTACCCATCCTGCCAATCGGTCACGGCCCGGCCTGACCATCGCACGCCGCAACTTCTGTAACCAGAGCCAGGCAGTCTGGTAACTTCCCAGGCCCAGCATTCGTTGTACCCCCAATGCGCTTGCCCCGTTCTTTTGGCTAGTCACATACCACATAGCCCGAAACCACATGGTCAGGGGCGCACGTATGTCTTGGAAAATGGTCCCTGCCGTTACCGAGGCCTGATGTCTACAAGCTGAGCACTGGAACAAACTGCTACGGACTAAACTCGCCTTTTCACCCCCACATTTCGGGCACCGGAATCCCTCGGGCCAGCGCAATCGCACCAAATACTCTCGGCACCCGGCCTCCGTTGAAAATCGCGATTCGAACTCCCTGATTGTGCGTGGGTAGTCTTCCAGCTCCATACAGCCAAACACTACATATTGTGTCTGGCTGAGTCAAATGGATACCCCTTAAAATTTATTTTGCCGGGGCGAAGAAGTAATAGTCGGCCGTGTATTTGCTGTTGGTTTCGTCGCCTTTGTGGGAGGCGTCACATCCGTAGTCGGGCGGCATGCCGCCGTGCGTGTGCACACGCTGAATTTTCGTGACGTTCGCAAGCGCGCCCTTGCCGGAATTAGTGGTCACATCGACCAGCAGCCAGGGAACCGACTCGGAATCGAGTGAGTCTACGTGGGCTGCGGCTTTGCCTGTGACTTGGCTGCCGTCTTTCAGCGTCCAGCTAGGGCCGGCGGAGTGCTGTCCGATGACTTTGTCCTTGCGGTCTTTGAGGTCGGCCTCGGGAGCTTTGAGGGTCCAGGCAAATTTGCCATCGGTGCCGGCGGCGCAGGTATAGATTTGCGATCCGGAAGCGTGCACGAACAGAACAGGCTCGAAACCGGAGGGAACGGCGATGGCGTCGGGAACATCGGGAGCGGATTCTTTGGCGGGAATGTCCTTCTGGGCATGCACAGGCGTGGTGGGTAGTGCGAGCGCTGCAGCGACAAGAACGGCGCGAACAAGGTTTGTTTGCATGATCAGTTCCTCAGAGTCTTTCCGGTTTTCAGCGTGTATTGGATGCGTTCCTGCGTTTTCTTCTCGCCGCAGAGGGATTTGAAGGCCTCGCGCTCGAGATCGAGAATGTATTGCTCGCTGACCGGCGTGCCAGGCGTGATGTTTCCGCCGCACAGGACTTCGGCGATTTTCCCCCCTAGCTTGACTTCGTAGTCGGTGATGAAGTCTCCCTGGCGCATGAGATAGACGCCCATCTTCAGAGCGGCGAGAAGATTTTCGCCGGGAGCGGGGATGTCGGTGCGCGGCACCGGAGGCTCATATCCGGCGCCGACGAGTTCGAGCGCGCGGGCTTTGGCATCGCAGAGAACCCGATCGCGGTTCATGGTGATGTTATCGGCATCATTCAAAAATCCCAGGCCACGGGCTTCGCGCGCGGAGGTCGCGACTTTGGCGGTTGCGATCGTCTGGAAAGTTTTCTTCATGGCTTCTAGCATTTCGACGGAACCGGCCAGGGCTTCGCCGGAGGATTTCTCGCGCGCGGCTGCAGCCGCGTCGATGGCGCGGAGGAGCATTTCTTTACAGCCACCACCGCCGGGGAGCAGACCGACGCCGACTTCAACAAGGCCGGTGTAGAGTTCGGCCTGCGGCTGACG
>JASHRE010000230.1 GCA_030037515.1 Candidatus Sulfotelmatobacter sp. | reverse complement strand
TTCAACAATCTGCTGATGGTCATCAGCGGGTACGCGGAAGTGATCCTGTCCAAGCTCGAACTCGAGCATCCGCTCAGCGAAAAAGCCCGCGCCATTCAGCAGGCTGCCGACCGGGCCACAACTCTGACCCGCCAGCTACTCGCCTTCAGCCGCAAGCAGCTGCTGGAGTTGAAAGTCGTCGACGTCAATGCCATCGTTTCGGACATGGAACGACTGCTGCGTCCGCTGATCGGCGAAAACGTGCAACTCGTCGCGAAACTCGCGCCCGACGCCGGGTACACCCGCGCTGACGCAGGTCAACTGGAGCAAGTTCTGATGAATTTGGTGGTGAATGCCAAAGATGCCATGCCCAGTGGCGGCGCGCTGACGATCCAGACGGAAAACGTTTTGATCGACGACAGCTCTCGCCGCGGGCAAACCTTCATTCGTCCGGGCAGCTACGTTATGCTCTCCGTCAGCGATACCGGCATGGGCATGGACAAGGAAACCCAATCCCGCATCTTCGAACCCTTCTTCACGACCAAGGAAAAAGGCAAGGGCACCGGTCTCGGACTTTCGACCGTCTACGGCATCGTCAAACAAAGCGGCGGATACGTGATGGTCCAGAGCGAGTTGGACCGCGGCAGCACATTTCACATCTATCTGCCGCACGTCGACGGCACCGCGGAGAAACACGCCGCCCCCAGCTCCCGTGTTGCCGCCGGAGGAACCGAAACCATCCTGCTGGTCGAAGACGAAGAATCCGTCCGGCAGCTGGTACGCGACACGCTCGAATCGAAGGGCTACAGGATCATTGAGGCGGGAAATGGCGACAGCGGCATCGGCGCCGCAGCCCGGCACGACGGCAACATCGATCTCGTCATTACAGACGTGGTCATGCCGGGGATGGGCGGGCGCGAATTGGCCGAGCAAATTCTAAAGACGCGTCCACAAACAAAAGTTCTTTATCTCTCCGGCTACGCCGAAGATGCCGTTCTGAGCGAAGGAAGCCTCGATCCCGGCAGGGCGTTTCTGCAGAAGCCCTTCACTCTGCAGAATCTTTCCCGCAAAGTCCGCGAAGTCTTGGGATAATCTCCCATGACGTGAACGGGCGGCCGCCGGCGACCCCTGCGTGCAACTTTTCTCGGTCTTCCGCGTCCTATTACTGTTATGAAGCGTCCCCACATCTTGTTGGTTGTCGCTTTGGGGGTTCCATGCTGATCAAGAAATCGGAGGGGATCTGCTCTTCGGAAATCACCTCGAAGAATGTGTACCTAAATCGCAGGAAGTTTCTGGCCGGTGCCGCTCTTTCCGGGGCCGCGGTGGCGACCGCCGCCCTGAAATTCCGGGAACTTGCCGCACCATCCAGCACCGTGCTCGCCGGCAACAAGATCAACGGCATCGGCAAAAGTCCATTCAGCACGACCGAGACCGTCACGCCCTACAACGACGTCACGCATTACAACAACTATTACGAATTCTCGACCGAGAAAGATGAACCCGCCCAGCTGGCGAAAAATTTTCGCACGCGTCCGTGGAAGGTGAAGATCGATGGCCAGGTGGCGAAGAAGCTGGAACTCGACGTGGACGAAATCATCAAAATGGCTCCGCCCGAAGAGCGCATCTATCGCCACCGCTGCGTGGAGGGATGGTCGATTGTCGTGCCCTGGGTGGGATTCTCGTTGAGTGAACTGATCAAGCGAGTGAATCCGACGAGCAAGGCGAAATTCGTCGAGTTCACCACCCTCTATGATTTGACCCAGATGCCAGGCCAGCGCCGCAATGTGCTCGAATGGCCCTATGTCGAGGGCTTGCGCATGGATGAGGCCATGCATCCGCTGGCGCTGCTCTGCTTTGGGATGTATGGAGAAGACTTGCCGAACCAGGACGGCGCGCCGCTGCGCGTCGTTCTGCCCTGGAAATATGGGTTCAAAAGCGCGAAGGCGATCGTGCGCATTCGCTTCACCGACAAGCAGCCCATGAACACCTGGAACATCTCCGCTCCGCAAGAGTACGGGTTTTATGCGAACGTGAACCCGCACGTCGATCATCCGCGCTGGAGCCAGGCCAAAGAACGCCGCCTGGGCGAATTCTTCAAGCGCCCGACTTTGATGTTCAACGGCTACGATCAGGTCGCGAGCTTGTACAGCGGCATGGATTTGAAGAAGAATTTTTGAAGCCCTCAGGAACCAGCACTCGACTGCCCGGAAAAGCGCCTTCGGTGAGTGCAAAATTCCGCATGCCGGGTGCCGAGTGTTGATGCGACTTGGTTACTTCAAACCCGTTGTCTTTCTCACCTGCCTAGGCCCGCTGGCAAGCCTGGCCTGGCGCGGCTTTCACGCCGGGCTCGGCGCCAACCCGATTGAAGCGATCACGCACGGCACCGGAGATTGGACGCTGACTTTTCTTCTCATCACTCTGGCGGTAACTCCGGTCAGAATGTTGACGCATCAATACTGGCTGGTCCGCTTTCGCCGTATGTTCGGACTCTTCGCATTTTTCTACGGCTTCCTGCATTTGATGACCTACGTCTGGCTCGACAAATTTTTTGACGTGCACGAGATGCTGCACGACATCGCCAAACGCCGGTTCATCACGGCGGGAATGACAGCATTTGGGTTGATGATTCCGCTTGCACTCACCTCAACCAAGTGGTCCATTCGCAAGCTAGGGGGCAAGCGCTGGCAGATCGTGCACCGCCTCATCTACGCCAGCGCCGCCGCCGGAGTGATTCATTACATCTGGCTGGTGAAGGCGGACCTGCGCAAGCCGCTCGAATACGGTGGGGTGCTCGCGGCTTTGCTCGCCTACAGGCTCATCGCGTGGGGTGTGTCGCGAGTCAAACCGGCCTCGCGGTCGATCCCCGTCAAAGCGGAAATTTCAGGCGGCTGATCTGGTTTTCATGGCCAGTTCTTCCCGTTTCCCTCCAGAGCCTCGCGCGCAGTCTGGTTTGCCAAAAATTCACATGCGCGCGATTGTCACCGGGCGAGCCTCGGGCATAGGCTAAGTGCAGGAGTGACTTATGAGCACGATCGAAGCGACCACCCCGGCCGAAATTCAGGAGTTGACTCCGTACGCTCCCACCCGCTCCACCATTCAAGCAACCCCGCTCAGCCAGGACGAATTGCGCAAGACTGAAATCTATTGGCGCGCCTGCAACTATCTCAGCCTGGGTATGATCTACTTGCTGGAAAATCCCCTGCTCGCGGAACCACTGCGTCCCGAGCACATCAAGAACCGGCTGCTCGGCCACTGGGGATCGAGTCCCGGCCTGTCCTTCATCTACATTCACCTGAATCGCATGATCAGGAAGTATGACCTCGACATGATGTTTATCGCCGGCCCCGGACATGGCGCGCCCGGAGTTCTCGGTCCCGCGTATCTGGAAGGAACCTATTCAGAAGTCTATCCCGAAAAGAGCCAGGACCCCGAGGGTCTGCACGAATTCTTCAGGCAGTTCTCCTTCCCCGGCGGCATTGGCAGTCACTGCACCCCGGAAACTCCGGGATCGATCCATGAAGGCGGAGAGCTTGGCTACGCGCTCTCGCATGCCTGCGGGGCGGCATTCGATAATCCGGAATTGATCGTCGCCGCCGTGGTCGGCGACGGCGAGTCAGAAACCGGTCCGCTCGCTACTTCTTGGCACATCAACAAATTTCTCAATCCGGTGCGTGATGGCGCGGTGCTGCCCATCCTGCATCTGAACGGATACAAGATTGACAATCCCACCCTGCCGGCGCGCATCACCCGGGAAGAGCTCGACCATCTGTTTCGCGGTTACGGCTGGACGCCGTACTTCGTCGAGGGTCACGAACCCGACAGCATGCATCAGGCGATGGCCGCGACGGTCGAGCACTGCATCGATCGAATTCGAGAGCATCAGCACACCGCGCGCAGCGGGAGTGAATGGAGCCGTCCGCGCTGGCCGATGATCGTTTTGCGCTCGCCCAAAGGATGGACTGCGCCCCGCCAAGTCGAAGGTCACTTCCTCGAAGGATTCGCCCGTGCGCACCAGGTGCCGCTTCCCAATGTGAAGAAGGATCCTGAGCAGCTGCAGGTTCTCGAGAAGTGGATGCGGTCCGAGATGCCGGCGGAATTTTTCGATGGCAAGGGCCGCCTGGCCGAGGTTTTCCGCGAGCTCGCGCCGTCCCGCAATCGTCGTATGAGCGCGAACCCGCACGCCAACGGCGGACAGCTGAAGAAAGACCTTCGTGTTCCCGATTTCCGTGATTACGCCGAGAAGTTTGACAAGCCGGCAACTTTTCAGGTGGAGAATACGCGTCCGCTGGGGAGTTTTCTGGCCGACGTCATGAAACTGAACGTGGGTAACTTTCGGGTTTTCGGCCCCGACGAAACGACTTCCAACAAACTTGATGCTCTCTATCGCGTCACGAAGAAATTCTGGATTGAAGAAGAATTTCCTGAGGATGCCGACGGGCTCAACCTCTCCGCCGATGGCCGCGTGATCGAAATGCTCAGCGAACACACGTTGGAGGGCATGTTAGAAGGCTACACGCTAACCGGGCGGCACGGGCTTCTGTCGTCGTATGAAGCCTTCGTCCACATCATCGACTCCATGTTCAACCAGTACGCCAAGTGGCTGGAGATGGCCCGGCAAGTCCCATGGCGGCGGGCCCTGGCTTCGTTGAACCTGCTGATCACGTCGACGGTGTGGCGACAGGATCACAACGGCTTCACGCACCAGGATCCCGGCTTTCTCGACGTCGTGGTGAACAAGAGCGCGAACGTCACTCGCATCTATCTCCCTCCGGACGTGAATTGTCTGCTTTCCGTCGCCGACCACTGCCTGCGCAGCGAAAACTACGTCAACGTGATCGTGTGTGATAAGCAGAAGCATTTGCAGTATCTGGACATGGCCAAGGCGATCGTCCACTGCACCAAGGGAATCGGGATATGGGATTGGGCCAGCAACGACGAGCAGGGCGAGCCCGACGTCGTCGTGGCTGCGGCCGGCGACATTCCCACGCAGGAAGCTCTAGCTGCGACCGCCTTGCTCCGCAAAGAATTCCCTGACGTGAAAATCCGTTTCATCAACGTCGTGGATCTGTTTAAATTGCAACCGCCTAGCGAGCATCCGCATGGTCTGCCGGATCGCGATTTTGATTCGCTGTTCACGGTCGACAGACCGGTGATCTTCAATTTCCATGGCTATCCGCAATTGATCCATCGGCTCGCCTACCGGCGAACCAACCACAACAACCTTCATGTTCGCGGATACAAGGAGAAGGGCAGCATCAATACTCCGCTGGAACTGGCGATCGAAAACAATATCGATCGGTTCAGCCTGGCGATGGACGTCGTCGATCGCGTGCCGCGGCTGCAACGAATCGGCGGGCATGCGAAAGAA
>JASHRE010000229.1 GCA_030037515.1 Candidatus Sulfotelmatobacter sp. | reverse complement strand
ATCCGCCCCCTGGCGACTGAAGCAGCCGTGCACGGGGCCTGGAGTGTTGTTGTTGAACTTCGAGGCTTCATGGGAAACCGCCGCACCTGTGCTGGAAAAACTGAAGCTGTACATCGCCGTGTTGGTATCGCTGACAAGCCGCAAGGCCTCATCCAGATTCGTGTGGCTGCCCTGGTCGACGGTTTCGCTGAACAGCAAAATGGCGCGGCGATAGCTCATCGGCTGCAACCGCAGTTGCGCAACAGCGAAGGCAATGCCGTCCAGGATCGCGGCTCCGCTGTCGCCCGCGTCGAGGGTGGCGAGGGCATGAGCGGCATCGATGGTTCTCGGTGAAAACGGCATGATCAGGAGCGGTGTGCTGTCGAAGGCAACGACGGCAGTGCGGTGCTCGATGTTACCGATCAGAGCCTCGAGAATGGCGTCCAGTCGACTGTAGTCAGCGAGGTGGGACGCTCCCGAGCCGCCGGTTTCAACGACGATCACGAGCGCCAGCGGCTGCGAGTCCGTGTCTGCATCGACCGTGGGCTTCTGCGGCACTCCATTATCCGTGACGAGAAAGTCTTCGGCAGCGAGTGAGAAGACCACGCCTCCATGCTTGGATTTGGCCAAAACCGGCACCTGGACCAACGTCGAGCCCACGGTAAACGTAGGCTGTACTGACGCGGGCAGCTGGGCCACTTGATCCGCCCCGCTTTGTTGCGAACGGATCAATTGGGGAGTCAGGCACAGCCACATCGACAGGATGAGGGCAGCTTTCATCATCGATTGTCAGTGTAGCCCCGGGGATGCGCGGCAGGAAGAGGAGGGCGGTCAGGCCGCTCCCAGACTGTTCACTCGCACTGGCGGCAGGCGCCAGCCTGGGCGTGCTCTCGCACTGGAAAACGTGCCCGAGGTGAACTGTTTCTTTTCGATCACTCTACGGTGTGTTTTGCCGTGTAGCCGTCGCGGGCGACGACTTCGATTTTTACGTCCTTGCCCTTCTGGTCTCTCACTTTCAACTGGCCACCGTCGGGCGCGACCACCTGTACTTTCAGCTTGCGGTAGGTGCCGTCCAGCTTCGTGTTCGTAGGATGGTAAGCAAGCGTGTACTCGTTGCGAATGTCATTTGAAATATCGTTGAACTCTTCCGCGTACTCCGCGTCGAAGCGCGGGAAATACGACCGTCCGCCAGTCATCGAAGCGAAGGTGCGCATCTCGTTATCGCCCTGCAAATAATCGATATCGCGCACCGGGATACCCATACCATGCGCACCTCGACAGCCGCCAGGATGCGTTTCGCAATATTCGCGCACAATGAACCCCACGCTGATCGTGAAGATCGTTACATCTTTGGTGTTCTTGATCTTCTTCATAGTCTGATCGAGCGTGATTTTGCTGAATGTGTCGATGCCCGTCGTAACCAGAATGATGTACTTTTTGCCTTCGACACGATCGAGCCGGTCGAGCGTGTCGTAGAGAGCGTCGAAGATGTTGGTTTCCGAAAATCCGGGGATGCGCAGCTGATTCAGGGCCCCGTAAATCGCCCGCTTATCCTGCGTGAAGTCGACCAGAATGTGCGGCTGCATGTCGAAGTATTCCACGGCCACCCAGTCATCCTTCTTCAAGCTGTTGGCAAACGCGTAGGAAGCCTGCAGCGCCTGAATCATAAAAACGTAGTTGGTCGCCGCAAACTCGATCAGCAACACTGCGGTGATGGGCGCCTTGGAGATGGTGAAATCGCTGATCTGCTGCGGCACGCCATCTTCGGCGACGCGAAAGTTCTCTTTTTTTAACCCGGGCACGAACTGGCCGTCTTTGGTGGTAACCAGAACATCGACATTGACGAGTGGGACGTTGACTTTCAGAGAATAATCGGGCTGATCTTCGACTTTCTTGGGGGGCGGCGGGGGTGGTGGCTCCTCGTTGGGTTTTTTGCTCGGGATCGCGTAAGGACCAACGTTATCGGTTGGGCCACCGGCATCAGGCGGGACGTCTTGTTTCTGTTTGTCGTTATCTGGGGTTTGGGGCGAAGATTGCGAGGACGAAGGATTTTGTTGGTCCTGCGCCCAGACTGCCGTCGACCCCCCGATCAGAATCAGACAAAGAACCGATGCCAGCGTGGCCTTCGGCCGGCTCGCGCCCGTGGACCTTCGACTCCTGCTTTTTTGCATATACAGCATGCCGTGGCTTCTTCAAAACCCCCGTGTGCTAGTATAGACGCAAGAATTCGTGATTGGGATGTTTTTGCCCGGTCCTTCAATTCTCCCCTACTGGCAACGAGTTAGACAAGGTCCGATTCTAAGTCGGAAGGGCCAGCTGTTGGGCGCATCCTGATTTCGGGGTTTTAAATGAAGAATATCCTCCTGGCGCTATTTTTTTCCGCATTGCTTCCAGCTTCTGCCGCGCTCGCTCAAACTGCATCACAGCCGACCATTCCGGTGGATCAGATTCATACCGGAATGCGTGGCGTGGCCTACACCGTGTTTGAGGGCGTGAAGCCTGAGCCCATGGATGTGGAAGTGCTTGGGATTCTGCACAATGTCAACGGGCCGCGTGGGGACGTGATCTTGGTGCGCCTGCATGGGAAAAAAGTTGAGTACACAGGAGTGGTTGCGGGCATGAGCGGCAGCCCGGTTTATCTCGACGGCAAGCTGGCGGGAGCGATCGCATTTCGCATCGGCGAATTTTCCAAGGAGCCGATCGCCGGCGTGACCCCGATCGCCGATATGCTGGAGATCAACGCACTCGATAAGTCGCCGGTGGAGGAAGCCGCGGCCGCGAAACCTTCGATCTCCGTTGTGGTCGGGAAAAGCGCGGCTCCCGGTGAGTCGGCTTCACTTCCGTCTGCCACGCAGGATTTTGCGAATTATCTGAAGCCAATCGAGGCTCCACTGGTCTTCAACGGATTTTCGGAAGATGCGGTGCGCCAGTTTGCTCCGCAGTTTTCCTCCGCCGGAATCGTCCCGGTCATGGGCGCGGGATCGGTGAGCGAAGAGAAGCAGCCGGAGCCGCTGGTCCCCGGTTCGGCCGTGAGCGCGGTATTAGTCCGCGGAGACATGGACATTGCCGCCACTTGCACGGTGACCTACGTCGATCCGCAACGCCTGCTGGCTTGCGGTCATCCACTGCTGCAGTTTGGTTCCGTCGATATTCCGATGAATAAGGCGCAGGTGCTGGCCACCCTGCCCTCGCCGCTCAATGCCTTCAAGATCGTCAACACAACCGAAGCGGCCGGTGCTTTCGTGCAGGATCGGCATACCGGAATTCTAGGCATGCTGGATAAGCAGCCCGACATGATTCCGGTGACGCTGACCATTCACGGCGGAAGCAGCACAAAGGATTTTCATTACGAAGTGCTGAACAATCCGCGGCTCAGCCCGGTCGCGATCATGGCGACCGTTTTCAACGCGCTGCACGGCGTCAATGAATACGGCGAAGAAATCACCTATCGACTGAATGGCAGCCTCGACATTAAGGGCTTTCCCGAAGTTGCGTTGAAAAACATGTTCACGCCGGAAGACGGCGGTCAGCCCGCGGCGATGGAAGCCGCACTCTCGCTCGGCGAACGCTTCGGACAGATCTACGACAACCCCTACAGCGCGCCGGCAGTCGAAGGTGTGAAGCTCGATTTCGATCTGATCCGTGAGCGTCGCTGGGCCCGTTTGGAAAGCGCCCGCACCGATGTCACAGAAGTCCGTCCCGGCGACAGAATCATGATCGAAACTGTGCTCGTTCCCTATCGCGGCGAACGCAGCGTGAGACAGATCCCGGTCAAGATTCCGACCTCGGCCAGCAAAGGGACGCTGCGCATTCTCGTGACCGATGGCGACACGCTCGATCGCATGAGCCACATGAATCCGGCTTTCGCTCGTAAACTAGATCTGGCCTCGACCATCGCCGTGCTCAACAAAGAGCACGCCAACAATCGCATCTACGTCTCGCTGCTCGAAGCCGATCCCGAAGCCCGCGTGGCCGACAAGGTCATGCCCACGCTGCCGCTCTCCATCATGAATGTGATGGATGGCATGCGCGGCAATCAGGAGATGATCGTCAGCGGCGAATCGAACGTGGATGAAACCGCGACGCCTCCGCTGGATTACGTGGTGAGCGGAGCAGAGCTGCTGACCGTCACAGTGAAGTAGTGTTCCTCAGATCAGCCCTCAGCTCGGCACCAATTTGGCTGCCTCTCTGGGTTAGAGGATGCCGTTCGAGCAAGTTGCCGGTCTGGAGTACGCGGTCCAGAGACTGAAGCCATCCCCTTTCAGAATTCGCTTTTAGGCCGCTCATATGTAGGCGTGCAATCTTGGCCGCCGGATCAATGGATAACACATTTGCGGCGACCAGTTCGACGGCCAACAAACGCTCGGCCGACATAAAGGACTACTCTTCCCGCTCTTCTCCCACCTGCTGTGCCAAATAGCGCTCGTAGCCGAGTTCTTTGATCTGGTGCAATTGGGCTTCGAGGAAGTCGACGTGACCTTCTTCGTCTTTAAGCAACTGGACCAACAGGTCGCGCGATCCGTTGTCACCCTCTTGTGTCGCGATTGCGATGGAATCGTTGTACTGCTTGACTGCGCTGACTTCGAGCGCGAGATCACTTTCGATCATGCCTTTGACCGTGCCGCCAACGTTCAGTTGCAGCGGCATCATCGACGGGCTGCCGTCAAGAAACAGAATTCGCTCGATCAGCACCTCGGCATGCTTCATCTCGCCAATCGATTGTTTCTTGATGTACTCCGAGAGCTTGTGATAGCCCCAGTT
>JASHRE010000228.1 GCA_030037515.1 Candidatus Sulfotelmatobacter sp. | reverse complement strand
CCGGCGATCCATTGCGCGCCGGATCCAGACCGTGCCGTGGCGGGCCCTTGCCGTGGTAGCAGAGCGATCCGCCATGCTCGCGCAACTTCCGCGGCAAAGTCGAATCCACGCCTTCGGTCCGGTCGAGTGCCTTGACTTTCTTCTTTTTCGCTCGCAGCGCGGCCAAAACCCGTTCGGGAGTAAATGGCGATTCGTGCAGCCGCACGCCGGCTGCGTCGTAAATAGCATTCGCGATCGCCGGGATGGTCGCAGCCAGCGATCCCTCACTGCACTCCTTTGCGCCGAACGGCCCCTCGGGATCGATGCTCTCGACGATGATGGGCTCGATCTCTGGCGACTCGATCGATGACGGACTGCGATACTCGAGCAGCCCGGGATTCATCAGCATGCCGTCTTTCCAGAGCATCTCTTCCGTGAGCGCCTGTCCCATGCCCATCCACACCGAGCCAATGATTTGCCCTTCGACCGAGACCGGATTCAGCGCGCGTCCACAGTCGTGCGCAGCCCAGACCTTATGTACCGTGACTTCGCCCGTGTCTTCGTCTACGCTCACTTCGGCGACCTGCGCCGAATACGAATACGCCGGCGACGGCCCCACTCCCGCACCTTTGTGCTTGCCGCCGCGCGCTTCTTGCGGAGGAGCGTAGGAACCTGTCCCGGTCAGCGTTCCATGAAAATCGATGGCCGCGACGACGGCTTCTTCGAATGTCATCCAGGTTTTCGGAGCTTCCTCTTTGCGCTTCTGCTGCAGCGATCCACGCAGAATCTGCCCCTCCACGCGGCCAGAAACAGTCGCTGCCGAACCGGCGGGGGCGCCCGTCCCTACATGGGCGTTTCTTCTACTCACGACATCATCACGAAAAACCAGCTCTTCCGACGAACAATTCATCTTCCTGGCCGCCGCAGCCGCAATGAGCTTCTTGACTTCGTTCGCCGCGCGTAACGTCGCGTTCCCGGCCATGAACGTCACGCGGCTTGAATACGAACCAATATCGATTGGCGTCAGATCCGTGTCCGCTGCGATCACGCGCACGCGCGCCAGGAAGCAGCCGAGCGCCTCTGCCGCGATTTGTGCCGTCATCGTATCGGAGCCCTGGCCGATCTCTGACGCGCCCGTATAGACGACGACTCCGCCGTCGCGGTCGATCTTGATGTTCACCGTGGAATGCGGCATATCCGAGCGAATGATCGAGTTCGCCGCACCGCTGACGTAATGACTGCAGGCAATGCCGAGGCCGTGGCCTCCGGGAAGTTTGCCTTTGCGATCGTTCCATCCCGAGCGCTGGACCACTTGATCGATGCACTCCGGCAACCCGTAGCTCTGCACCCGCAGCCCGTTGATTGTGATGCAGGGCGGCTGGAGCAGATTGCGCCGGCGGATTGCCGCCGGATCCATTCCAATTTTCGCGGCGAGTTCGTCCAATTGCGATTCGAACGCGAAGCGGACATTCACGGTTCCATGTCCGCGCATGGCCCCGCAAGCAGGCTTATTCGTGAGCACGCGATAGCCGTCGTAGTGAATGTTCGGGATGTCATACAGTGCGCCCAGCAGCGCTCCGGAGTAAAGGATCGTGACCACGCCGTACGAACAGTACGCGCCCCCATCTTGAATGACGCGCGCTTTCACGGCAGTGATGCGGCCGTCTTTCTTGACGCCGGTTTTCAGGTCAATGATCGTGCGCGGGCGCCCGCGGTGCGCCCAGAAAACTTCCTCCCGCGTGTACGTGATCTTGACCGGAGCCTGCGCTTTCCGCGCGGCGATCGCTGCGATAATTTCCAGCGGTATGACTTCGCTTTTTCCGCCGAAGCCTCCCCCGACCAGCGGCTTAATCACGCGAATCTGCGTCATCGGCATTTCGAGCACCAGGGATAATTTGTGCTGCAGATAGTAGGGAACCTGCGTCGACGACCAGACCGTGAGCCGTCCGGGCTTGCCCGTGTGCGGATCAATTTCGAACGAGGCTAGAGTCGAGTGCGGCTCCATTGCGGCATGAGTGACTTCGTTCGAGATGAAACGCGCATCGGCGATCTGATCGGCTTCGGCAAAGCCATTTTCGGGATCACCGAAGACGTGGTGGTAATCCTTCTCGAGATTCTGCGGCTTGTTGTCATGGATGAAATGCTGCTGCGCTTTCATCGATTCTTCTGGATCGAAATAAGCGGGCAGGACTTCGTAATCGACATCGATGAGTTCGAGAGCTTTTTCGGCGATCGCGTCGCAAGTTGCGACCACACACGCTACGTTATCGCCGACATAGCGAACTTTATCGACCGCGAGCGCATGCTCGTCATGGCCGACCGGAAGAATGCCGTAAGGATTAGGCGCGTCCGTTCCCACCGCGACGGCTACCACGCCATCGAGCTTCTCGGCGCGGCGCGCGTCGATCTTCTGGATGCGCGCGTGCGGATACGGCGAATGCAGGATTTTTCCGATCAGCATGCCGGGAAGGCTGAGATCGTCGGTGTATTTCCCACTGCCGGTGGTCTTTTCGGCCGCGTCGACCATCGCGACCGGCTTGCCGATGATGGAGAAGTCAGGCATGATCAGCGAAAAATCTCCCTCGATGGTTTCCCTAACGAGAGCCTTCCAGCAGAATCGATGGTGCAGAAAGCCATCGCCTTCAGTTCTGCGGCACTGGCGCCGGCGTGTTCGGGCGCGAAGAACACATCTTTTTGCAGAAGCCGAGCTATCCCCATGGCGAGATTGAAGACAGATCCGGCTTTTCCTCTTGAATCAACGTCTTCGGGCATGACGTTTATCTCGATTTCCTGGCAAGAAAGGAAATGGGTGTTGGCGGTAAATCCGCCTAGATCAATCCGGAGAAGCTGAGTTGCGGCTTGTTGTCGTTTCCAGATTGCATCGAAGCTTGGGAGCGAGGCTGGCGCCTGGTCTTCGAAATACGAAACGCGGTACTTCTTGGACAGCCAATCGAGCAAGGTCCGCCAATCGGCCGGGTTAGCGTCGAAAACCCAAATATCTAGCAACGAACGCGAGTCCGGCTTGAATATCCTCTTCCATTCTGAGATCACCGGTCCTTCCTGCTCTGCTGCGATCGCCGCCCGAATCGCCTCGTACATCTGGTTATATCCCGTGCAGCGGCACAGATTGCTGCTCAGCGCCGCGCGAATATCGCCTTCGGAGGGATCGGGATTTTCAGCTAGCAGCGACTTCACCGTCATCACAAACCCAGGAGTGCAATAACCGCATTGTGCGCCGCCCCAATCGCCGTAGGCTTTCTGAATCGCCGCGAGGCTGCCATGCTGACTGACGCCTTCGATCGTTGTGATCTCCTCTCCTTCACAACTGACCGCGAGCCGCGTACAGGCCATCATGGCAACGCCGTCTACCAAAACCGTGCACGCCCCGCATGAGGAATCGTCGCAGCCGCGCTTGCATCCCGTCAGCTGCAAATCCTGTCGCAGCACGTCGAGCAACAAAGCGTTGGGCTCGATCGCAATCTCATGTGTCCGGCCATTCACGCGAAGTTCGACGAGTTCTTTTCTCATTTTCAGCGATAAGCAATGAGCTGTGAGCAATGATCGAGCGTCGTTTGCTCAACGCACATCGTGCACTCCGCATTGACTCAGTACAACGGCACGCTCCGATCCACCTGCCGCGACCATGCGTCAATCCCGCCGCGCATCGATTTTGCTTTATCGAATCCCTGCTGCCGCAGCCAGACGGTCACGTTCATCGAGCGCAATCCGTGATGACAAACCACTATGATCTCGTCCTCCGGATCCAGTTCCTGATGTGCCCGCGAAGGCACATCGCCCATCGGCATCAACTTCGCGCCGGGAATCCTGGCGGCCTCGAATTCCCAGGATTCGCGCACGTCGAGCAGAGTGAAGGATTCCTGCTGGTCAAGCTTTGCTCTCACTTGTTCGGGAGTGATCTCGTAATCCATTTTTCCTTGGAAGAACTACCTTCCACTCCAACGCGGCTCGCGTTTTTCCATGAACGCACGGATACCTTCCTGCGCGTCGGCAGTTTTCATTAAGTCTTCGAGGTAAACCTTCTCTGCTCGCGCCAGGCCTTTATCGAAATGCGTGGCATTCCACGCGTAGGAGGCTTTTTTTGTGATCTTCAAGGCTGCCGGACTGAGCTTGACCAGGCGTTCGACGCACTCGGCAACCGCATACTCTAATTCCGCATCGACCACCGCACGCGTTGCCAATCCGAACTCCGCCGCTTCTTTGCCGCTGATCGTCCGGCCGGTGAGGATCAACCCGGCCGCTCGTTTTTGCCCAACCAAGCTGGCCAGCACAGCACAAGCGACGGGCGGAAAACATCCTAGCTTAATCTCCGGAAATCCCCATTGCGCAGACTCGGTCGTATAAACCATGTCGCAAATCATGGCCAACTCCGCCCCGCCTCCGAGGCAAAGCCCGTGCACCGCGGCCATCGTGACTTTCGTTGTCGCGAGCAAGGCAAGAATCACGGCATGAAACTTCTGGAGCATCTGCCCGACTCGTTCCGGAGCGTGTGCCGCGACATCCACGCCGCTTGAAAAAGCGTTGCTCTCACCATGCAGAACAATCGTCGCAAGGTCCGCCCGCGCCTCGATTTCTACCAGCGCCTCCGCCAACTGCTCCATCATCGCAATGTCGATCACGTTCAGCGGAGGATGAGTCAGCGCAATCCGTGCCACTGGAGGTGTGAAGGCGACGGATAAGCGAGCCAGTTTTGTTGCCGTGGACTGCATTCTTTTGCGAACCCGCCCTCCCTGCTGGGGGCCTAAATGTTGATCGCCGACTTCCGCACTTCTCCAATGCTCGCCAGTGGATCGCGCGCACCCACCTTTTCCGCGATCCACTTCCTTTCCGTTGCGATGATTTCGAGCAACAGCTTGTGATCCTCGGGGCCGGGCGTGTATTCCCTCAAATGCCCTTCGTACGCTCGATCGTCGAGCGGTTCGCCCGTCTTCGCATGGAATTTTTGTCCTGCCCATCGGCCGATGAAGCGATTGAACTTGATATCCGGCGCATACAGTTTCGTCTCGCCCGGCTTCAGTGCACCGTTGAACCGCTCGATCAGTCCGGAGACCTCCTGCCGATACAGGTGCCGGTTGTGATCATTCAGGTCGTCGAGGTCAGCCGCGCTGTCGTTTTTCGGCTCGTCGTAGCGCCCCTTGATGCCCCACACGTACGCCCAATGGGCGGAAGACGAGTGATCGGTTCCAAACAGATCGTACGAACTCGAAATCCACTTGTTCAGATATTTCTGGATCAGCCACGCGGGAATCGCCCCAGCTTCGACGATCCGGCGCAGTCCGTCATTACCCGTGCCCATGTGAAACGCCTCTTCGCGCAGCATGTACGACATGGAGCGTCCCAGAGGCGCGAAGGCGGAATACTTGAGCATCTGCAGCTGGAATTTTCCATCGCGATCGACAAAATCCGTGTAGGTGAAAAAGTCCATCCAGTTGTCGACGTCCACGTTGAACGCGCCGAGCAGTCGCTTGTTCTCGAATGCCCGCCGCTCCAGCATTTTCTGCGCTTCAACCTTGCCGGAATATCCAAAATGATCGACCAGCAGCGCGCACATTTGCCAGCCGTGGCGCATTTCTTCGATCATGACGCGCGTGATGGCCCGCCGATCCCAGTCCGTAGGCGCATTTTCTAGCAGATTGCGTTGCTGCTCGACGCTGGCAAACTCTGTGTCGCCTTGGTAGACGATCATGTTCATCAGCGCGTCGCGCATTTGCTGCGTGGGCACCTGGCGCAGGTTCTCCCACTTGCGGCGGCCCTTGTAGTGGCCGAACTCGATGTCCTCGGTCGCGATCGCACCGTAGAGCGTGTCGAACTGAAACGCTTCAATATCTTCGGTGTTGACGCCGATTTCTTTCCGCCATTCGTTAAACAATCCGATCCAATCGCTGAAGGTTCCGATTTTTGCTACTTTGCCCGGCATGTGTACCTCATTG
>JASHRE010000227.1 GCA_030037515.1 Candidatus Sulfotelmatobacter sp. | reverse complement strand
GATGAGAACAATTTTCCCTATGGCGACTGGAGCGCGCCCTATCGAACCCCCGCTGGCAGAGATCTACTCCTCACGATGTACGGCGGGAGCTTCGACTTGCTGCTTGGCCGGCGCACCTACGACGGCTTCTCGGGCTTCTGGCCGAAGGCGCCGAGCAGTCCTATGGCTGATGCCCTCAACGCCGCGAAGAAATATGTCGCAACCCATCGGTAGTCCTTCTCCACGAGGGCTGGATCATTGATCTTCTCACTGTCGGCAACGGTCTCGACAAGCGCCTTGAAATCGCTCCTCTCGTGCAGAAAGCTATCAGGCGGCATGTTGCAGCATCTCCTGAAACTTTTTCTGCGTGGAGTATTTGCCGTAGAGAGAAACCGCCCGTGAGAGCTTTTTCGGGTCCATCTCTTTGGCCTTTTCGCGAACACGAGAAAGAACTGCGTCCCGATCTTCTGAAAGATCGCCTAGTTCATTAACGAGATCGACCAGCAGAAACTCGGGAGAGAGTCGCCTTGGAACATTCACGCGGCGTTCGAACGTGACCATGCGATTCCCAAGCGGAAATGTCCCATGCCGTTTCTGGTTGTAGACAACGCGCTTGTTGTAGAGCTGGGTGGTCCCAAGTCCCAACTGGTTGTAAGCATTCGGGGAGGTCACAACAAAACGGTCGGTCTTCAAAAACGCTTTCACCAGCTCATGCTCGTCCGCGGGAGCCTCTCCAAATTCAAATTTTCGAGGGCTGTAGTACAAACCGTTACGGAGCTTCCGGAGGGTCCCGTCACCGGTAAGTTCTTTGAGGTGGCGATCGACACTGTTGGACCAAGGCAGAAGGTCCTCTCTGCGGTAGACACGCCCAGGGCGAAGGCGTCGTTTCAAATGGTCGAGTGTGCTTGTCCGCATCTTCTCTAGTCCTCCACAGTCATGCTACTCTTCATGCGCCAGAATGTCAAATATTTTATGAATAATTCATTCATTTTATGTATATAAACAGTTTATTTACTATAACTTCTATTGACCATTGCACATCTGGCGTGACACATTTCTCAATGTGCAAACGATTGAGCACTCGGTCTTATGATTCATTCCCTTGGGATCGGCTTCCTGATGTCTGTGCAGTCGATATTCCTGGATCTTTCCAGAGGTTATTTCGGAGATGCCCAGGCTTCCGAAGAAAGGAACCAAGCGTTTGCTAGACCGCCAGTTCTGGCCTTCCGATGTAGCGCTTGTTACGTTGCCCTTGCGTCATGACGTCGAACTCGCGCAGGTAGTGCTCGGAAACTTCGCGAAAGGTCTTTTCGCTCTTGATCACTCCGTCGTGGACTTTTCCGCGGAGTCGCAGGTACCAATCCTCGGCGATTTCCTTGGCCCTGGAGAGACTGTCGTCTTTCGTGGTGGTTCGGTGATTCTTGCCAGCAAAAAAACTTGAGCACTGCCAGAAGCTGCTGTTAGGGCGTTTGTAGACGTGGACTTTGCCGCCCAGGATCGTGTGGTGTTCCGTCATTTTCGCTCACTCGGGCGAAGTGGCGCGAGAACTCGAAAATGTGTAGTGAATGTGAAGCTATTCCCGCCTCAAGAACATGTCAATAAGATTATTGTTTACAGCAAGATATTGTGAGTGAGCGTTATGTCTACGGGATTTTAAGTCCGCTGCGTCTGCCGGTTCTGCCATCCCGGCTTGGGGGCGAATCAAATGAAACCGCCAGAAGTAGTGGAGGGGGCCTTTGCAAACTGGAGTAATTTTCTTAGTTGCCGGGGAGGGGCTACTTGACCGCAGCGGCAAGCGATAGTCCGGGCTTCAAACGCGCAAAAGACGATGCCTTTGTCAACCTCCATTCGGATTCAAAACGGGGTTACTGAAGTTTCGGCGAAACCCTCCAAATTGCTGTATCTAAACCCATTTAACTGATATCTCTAAGGATTCGGGAACACCATTTGCTCCCGTCGCCGAGGTGTGGGCGCCTGCTGTTGCTCCCTCGGTGTGTGCTGAACCTATGACCGGTGCCACTCGCATCGAAGGAAGACGCGCCTCTCGCTCGTCGTCATGGAGAGGACTGTCGATCTCTGCCAAGCTATTCATAGCCGTCGTCATCCTCGGGGGAACGGCGGTGCTGGTGTATGGCGGCATCCACCAGAGCAGCCGCAACATCGCCGAATTTATCTGCTATCTCGGAATTGCAATTCTGGCTTCGCGTCTGAAAGTCACCCTGCCTGGAATTACAGGAACGCTATCCGTCAATTTTCTTTTCATCCTGATCGGAATCATCGAGCTGAGCTTCACCGAAACGCTGATTCTGGGCGCGGTTTCGATGCTCGCGCAGTGCTTGTACCCGGAGAGTCCGCAGGCGATTCAGGTGACGTTCAATGTCTGCGCCGGTGCGATCTCGACAGCGCTGGCCTACCTTGTCTATCACCATCCGCTGGCGAACCTGCTGCTCGACAGCCGTGCGGTGCTGCTGGGCGTCGCGGCGACGGTGTACTTCATCGCCAACGCCGGATCAATCGCCATGGTCATTTCGCTGACCGAGCGGCGGCCGCTCACGCGCATCCTCGTCGATTGCTACTTCTGGTCGTTCCCATATTACCTGGTCGGAGCAGGAATCGCGGGCAGCATCGCGTATCTAAACCACATTTCCAACTGGGAGACGTCGCTGTTGCTGGTTCCAGCGGTTTATCTCATCTATCGGTCCTACCGTCTGTATCTGGGCAAGTTGGACGATGAGAAGCGCCACGTGGAGGAGATGGCGAACCTTCATCTGCGCACGATTGAGGCCCTGGCGCTGGCCATTGAAGCCAAGGATCACACCACGCACGAGCATCTGCAGCGAGTACGCATTTATGCCATCGAGGTGGCGAAAGATCTGGGCGTGAGCGGACCGGAATTGGAAGCGCTACACGCTGCTGCGCTCCTGCATGACATCGGAAAGCTGGCCGTACCGGAGCACATCATTTCGAAGCCGGGACGTCTGACTCCGGAAGAATTCGAAAAAATGAAGATCCACACGCTGGTCGGCGCGGAAATTCTGGAGCGGGTGCGCTTCCCATATCCGGTGGTGCCGATTGTCCGTGCTCACCATGAGAAGTGGGATGGTTCAGGATACCCTCTCGGGCTCGAGGGCGCAGAGATTCCCATCGGAGCGCGGATTCTTTCCGCGGTCGATTACCTCGATGCACTGGCGTCGGACCGCCAATATCGGCGGGCCCTGCCGCTGCGCGAAGTGATGCAGAAGCTGGCGGCGGAATCGGGGAAATCGTTTGATCCCAAAGTCGTCGAAATTCTGCAGAGACGATACGAACAGCTGGAACGGCTGGCGCAGGCAAAATCGCGGGAGGATTCGAATGGCCCGCTCTCAACCGCGATCAAAATCGAACGCGGGCTCGAACCTGCCGCGGGATTCGAGAATGCCACGGCCCAGGAATATGCGGGCAAGGAAACGACCTTCCTGTCATCGATTGCGGCAGCCCGCCAGGAGGCTCAGGCGCTTTTCGAACTGAGCCAGGACTTGGGAGCTTCGCTTAGCCTGGGCGAAACGCTTTCGGTGTTTTCGGTCAAGCTGAAGCCGATGGTCCCTTACGACGCCATCGCGATTTATGTGCGGCGCGATGAGGAACTGGTTCCAGAATACGTGAATGGCGATAACTACCGGCTGTTCTCCTCGTTGCGCATTCCGATCGGGCAAGGACTCTCGGGATGGGTCGCGCAGAATCGCAAGCCAATCATCAACGGCAATCCGTCGGTCGAGCCGGGATATTTAAACGATCCTTCGAAATTCAGCACACTGCGCTCCGCGTTGGCTGTCCCGCTTGAGGGCGTAGCCGGAGTGATCGGCGTGCTGGCGCTTTATCGCGGCGAGCGCGACGGTTTTACTTCCGATCACTTGCGCATTCTGCTGGCTGTGAGCGGCAAAATGGCGCTGGCGATCGAAAACGCCCTCAAGTATCAACAAGCTGAAAACTCCGCCACCACCGATTATCTGACCGGATTGCCGAATGCACGATCGCTGTTCCTGCAACTGGATCGCGAACTTGCCCGCTGCAAGCGCGACAACACGACGCTCACCGTCATGGTTTCGGACATGGACGGTTTCAAGCAGATCAACGACCGCTTTGGCCATCTCGAAGGCAACCGCGTGTTGCGGCTGTTTGCGCAGGCTTTGAAAGACAGTTGCCGCGAGTACGATTACGTCGCGCGCATGGGCGGCGACGAATTCGTCGTCATCGCCCCTGGACTCGGCGCAGAGGCGGCGAAGAAAAGGTCGGATCAGATGGGCGCGCTGGCTCGGCAGGCGGGAGCGGAAGTCTGCGGCGAAGAAATTTTGTCGCTCAGCGTCGGCCGCGCGGTCTATCCCGAAGATGGGAAAGACGCGGAGCAATTACTGTCGGAAGCTGATCGACGGATGTATATCGAAAAGCAGAAGCAGCTGACTTACAAAGACCGGCGCGTGCATCCCCGGCTGAATTGCCGCGTCGCCATTGAGCTCCAAACTGAAGGTGGAACGGCACCAGTATTCGCCAATCTGACCGACATCAGCATGGGCGGATGCTACATCGAAACCAGTGCGATTCTCTCCCTGGGCAGCAGAGTCAAGCTTGCGTTCTCGATGGATGACGCTAATCTTTCGGCGGAAGGCGTAGTTGCCAGGCTCGAACCGGGCTCGGGAGTTGCGGTGCAGTTCAAAGAAGTGAATCGTGACGGCCGCGAGCGCATGTTCAAGGTTCTGGAATTCGTTCAGAAAACGACGGCATATTACAACAGCCGCTATTTCGAGAATCTGCTGAAACGGTAATAGCGTCTGTAGCCGCGGAGCTCTCTCTTGCTGAGCGGCGCATTTTGCCCGCGAAGGATCCATACTTTTCGTCGGCGGCACGATGCATAGATCGCTCGATCCGCAAAAATACGCGGCTCTTAGGATGACAGAATTTGTGGAGTGGGCGATGTTGCGTGCCCCACCCGGCGTTTGGAGGCTCTCTATTCCGAAAATTCCCAGCCTTCGTCCGTCATCTTGCGATTGCACCAGTGCTGCAACTGTTCGAACAGTGCCGGTTCGATGACGGCGAAGCGGATGCCGACGCGCCCATCGTCTCCAACCCACATCAGCCGGGCCTTGGCTTGAAACAGCACGTCGCTTTCCGGCAGAGCGAACTGAACCTCAAGCATGCCGGAAAAGCGTAGAGGTTCTTTGAGTCCGTCCAGTCCCATGCCGCCAGTGCTCAGATTTACCCCGCGAACCTGAATTTCGTCGCCCCGGGAATTCTTCACTGTGACCGGGAGATCGACGCGGGCACGGAAGAATTTCTGCTGCTCGGTGCTGACAAATCCCAGAGTCGAACTGTCGGGCCCG
>JASHRE010000226.1 GCA_030037515.1 Candidatus Sulfotelmatobacter sp. | reverse complement strand
CCGCTGCCCTGCCCGTGATGAAAGGTGTATCCGCGGCCCTGCTGCTCGATATCGTGGATGTTCAGATAGGCATCGCCGCCCAGTGCCTGGATCGCCTGACTGACAGCGGTTTTCGCCTTGCGCGTATCCTCATCTTCAACATTGGCCGCCGACTTCGCCGATGAAGTCGACAACCTGGCCGCCGGCTGAGTTGGCGTCACAGGCGCCGGGGTCGGACGGTCTTGTGCGTAAGACCACAGCGGGCACACCAAAATAAAGGTGATGAATAACTTCATTTCAGCTTGGGGAGAAAATACGCGCAATCAGAATTGTAGCGTCTCAGGCGGAGATTCCGCTGCAGCATCCCTTTCCATCTTTGGATGCAGCCAATCCCGGAAATGCAAGCCGGAGAACAGAGTTTTCCCACATTGCGAACAGCCGAGGGTGGGCTGCCCCTCGAACCTTCGCCTTTTACCCCACCAGAACCGCACCTCCATTCACATTGAAGATTTCTCCCGTTATGAACGCGGCGTGTTCGGTACAGAGAAACAGCACCGGAGCGGCAATCTCTTCGGGTTTTCCGGCCCGGCCAAGTGGGATGGTTCGACGGATCAGTTCGCCCCTCTTGGGATCGGCCAGTGTGCCCGCGCTCATGTCGGTATCCACCCAACCCGGCGCCACGCAATTGACGTAAATGTCGGCCTTTGCCAGTTCGGCGGCGAGGCTCTTGGTGAAGCTGATCAGAGCGCCTTTGGTGGCGGAATAATCGGAATGAAATGCCTCGCCCCGTTGGCCGCTGGTGGAGCTGATCAGGACGATGTGCCCGGCTGCACCGTTGCGAGGCTGCGCCTTCATTTGTGCGACGGCGTGTTTCACCAATCCAAAGACGCCATCCAGATTGATCGACAGCGTTGAGCGCCACTGCTCCTCCGTCATCTTCTCGATTGCAACGTCATCCGGCGGCCACACGCCATGATTGGCAACGAGAATGTCGATGCGTCCAAAACGCTTCACGGCTTCTGCCACGAGCGCCCGGCCAGTTTCGGGATTATCGAGGTTGCATTGCACGGCATAACAGGAATTGGGGCCGCACTCGTCGGCTAAAGCGTTCGCCTGAGCTACGGCGCTGCGATAATTGAATGCGACCTTCGCCCCCGCCTTGGCGAACATGCGCACCGTTGCTGCACCGATGCCGCGTGATCCGCCCGAGACCAGAGCCACTTTGCCGGACAAGGAAAGAGGGATAGACATGGGAGAACATTTTATCTGCTGCCGCGCTGGATAGCCTTGTCACCCTGAGCGAGGATTCCGTCGCGCAGGAGCGGGCGGATCGCAGTCGAAGTCTCTCTCGCAACGCCGGTCAAGCAGCCGCTTCCACTGGATTCACTCCCGAATGCCCGCGACCGCCATCTGCCGGCCGGTTCTCCCCTTCTCTGCGCGATGGGAGAATAGCAGGTCGTTGTTGCACTTCGTACAGAGCGTCGAGATTTCGATATTCTTGGCCGGCAGTCCAGCGGCCAGCAACTGCCGCCGGTTGGCCTCGGCAATATCGAGAAAAATCTTCACGGGAAGTTCGCCGTGGCCCGGTGCGCAGGCCGTCAAAAACAGCAATGGATATCTCTCCCGCACCGGATCTGATTCTTTCACCTCGCGAAATAGCTCGTTGGCGTATTCGAATTGAGATTCGAAGTTCGTGCGCACCTCTTCGCCTACTTCGTAACAGCAGCTCTGAATTCCGGGGCCGATGGCCGCTCGCAAATCGCGGGGACGGCTGCCGAAATGGCGAAACATCTCGCCCACCCCCTTTTCCACGACGCGTTTCGCCGTCCCGCGCCAACCGGCGTGAAACACGCCAACCGCGCGTCGCTTTACGTCAACCAGGATGATCGGAAAACAGTCCGCCGTCTGAATGGCAACCAGGAGTTCGGGAGTTGCGGTGAGCAATCCGTCGCCGGCCAGCTCGGCGCCCGGCAGGGCGTCAATGCGGTGAATGATGTCGGAATGAATCTGGCGGAGCGTGACCAGCGGCCACGGGAATGATGTTTTTTTTCTTGCTTCCCGCGAACGTCCGGGGACATCCGACGCTCCGATCTCGCCCAGAAAGGTGGAGCGATTGCGCTCGACCACGGCCCGTGAATCGTCTTTGGTAAAACCAAGATTCAGATCGCCTTTGTGATAAACGCAGGAAGATCCGCCGAGCCGCGTGGAAAATCCATGCACGAGCCAGGACAGCGGACTCAGATTTTTCGCAACCAGAACGGTGCGTTGGTTTTTCTTCGAGGTTTTGACAGGCACTAGGCCATCATAAAGTACCCTCCCCGCCGAAGTGATCCGGGCACAGGCTGAAATCGGCAAATTCTGGTCGCCGGAAAAGACCATGCCCGCTGGGAAGCCTGCACCGTCGATATTGCGGTCCTCGACCAGCGGCAACCGCGAGCTTTTCAAAACCGTCAATGAACCGGATCAGGCCCTGCGAGAAGCAACGCAAATAGCGCCGTCGACGAGATATTGCGCAAGCTCGTGCGATACGCGATGTCATTACTGGCGGAACAGTCTCCGATGGGGCCGTATGCGTTCCCCGGGATTGCTGTCGCACTGCACCCAGCATCAGATGTTCCGGCCGAAAATTGCGAAATTCCTCCAGTACTGAATACGGTCCCTCCCACTTCTCTGTCATGTGGGGTGGCCGATTTTCGGCGAACCGTGTTTGCCGGGGCTGCGATCTCTCCGCTATAGTTGCAACATGTTCGAGAACTTCACGGCCACCGACCGCTGGACGAAGAAGCCGGTGCACTGCGTCTATCAGGCCCAGATTGTCGCAGTTGCCACGCGGCACGCCGACGCCATCGATTACAAATTTCTCGT